>NZ_JANQIH010000210.1 GCF_028282265.1 Allomuricauda sp. | reverse complement strand
AAAGCAGTTCCCTAAACCCGAATTGTCTCGCACCTTTTACACCTATGCTGTTTCCATATTTATCCTCTAGGTATTCCCAATAGATAATCTTGGGGCCATCCGCCTCCAATAATTCTTGATGAACCGAATCCGATAGTGGGATTTCTTCCGCAAATAATCGATCATAAAAAGGTTGCTCTTCCATCTTGGATTGGGCAGGGTCAAAATGGAACAGATGTTTGGAATGGGTCAGGGCTTCATTGAAATAAACAACGGCAGCTTGGTCAAAAGGAAAAGTAGGGCGCAAGGTTTCCAGGACTACCTTGAAAAGGTCCTTTGGCTCTCTGATTTGGGCCAGTTTTTCACTGATATCGAGCAAAGTACTTTTTTCTTCTTCCCGTTTTTTCCAGTATTGTGCTGTTTGACTATCCATTCCTAATGTTTAAGTATTCCCAAAATATCGTGATTATTATTGTGATTTCCCAATATATTGGAATTTAATTTTTAGCCATATAATTGTAAAATACTGTTAATCAATTACTTATTGATATGGCACGATTATTCCTCTAATGGTGGTAAATATTTAAAAAAACAGAAATCATGAAAAATTCATTTAGTCATCAAGTTCAAAGTAAAGTATTGATTACAGAGGTTCTAAACCGAATCATGTTGCACGCTGACCTTGGCCAGTGGGACAAATTGAAAAAAGTCTTTGCAGACGATGTTACCCTGGACTACACCTCAGAATTCCGTGCGGAACCAATTCATATTACTCCCGATAAACTGGTAGAGGAGTGGAAATGGCTGGCCAACTATGAGGGGTCCGAACACATCATTGCCGGTCACGTAATCGATGTTGAGGGTGATACCGCTACTGCTACCGCCCAGGAACTGGGTGTCCATAAATATACCAACCCGGACGGAGAACCCTTCTGGGACAATGGTGGGCATTACGAGTTCAAGCTCAAGGAAGTGGAAGAAGGTGTTTGGAAAGTAACCTTCATGAAGTACGTGCTTCGATGGGAGCGAGGTAATAAAAACATTGTTGAATTGGTCAGGGGAAAAGCTCTTCCAAACACTTAAAAAAATGGAAACCAAGACACAGAGCCAAATCCAAGAATATTTGGATAAGCAAGATGTAAAGGATACCGTAATTGCTTATTTGAGAGCAGCGGATATGAAAGACTGGGAAGGCTGTGAAGCACAATTTACCAAAGAAGTATCCCTATTGCATATCACCGAGACCAATCCCGAAGTTCCTAGACCTAAGACCGAAGTTGCAATAGCTAAGGAGATGATTCAGCAATGGGAAACGCTTTTTGAGAAGTTTGCCTCGACCTTGCATACCGTCACCAATTTCAAAGTGACCTTTGAAGGAGAGGTTGCGACTTCAGAATCATATATCACTGCTTTACATGTCGCCAAACCAGCTTTGAATGCAGAGAGACATCACCTGGCTTTCGGAACCTATAAACACACGCTGGTTAAGGAGGGAGAACAGTGGAAAATTAACGGAGTGGTCTATGACCAATTATATGCGCTGGGCAACTCCGCAATATTTTAGAAAAGTAGTCATGAAAACAAAAATCACAACAATTGCCATGGTCATTTTATTGGCAATGCCAACAATGCATTATTCACAGATAAAGACAAAAAAAATGAAAACGTTAACAAGAACTAATACGGAAACAGTAAAACAAATGTTCAACGCTATGGGTAACAAAGACCTGGATACCTGGTTATCCTACTGGGATAAAAATGGGGTACAGCTCATTCCATTTGCTCCAGATGGCTTCCCAAAATCCGTTGAGGGTAAAGACGCTTTGAGAGATGCTTATACCAACCTTCTTTCAGGATACGGGGATCTAAATTTTACCCATATCGAAATTAGTCCCCTAGAAGATGAAGACCAGATTGTGGTGAAATGGGGAGTGGACATAGAATTGAATGGTAGCGAACAAAACTATCAAAACGAGTTGATAGGCACATTTGAATTCAAGAATGGAAAGGTGGTTCGATTGACCGAATACTTCAATCCAGATAATTTTGTAAAGGTTATAGGCAATAATAATATTGAGCATATCAAACGATTCTTGCAATCATTACGAGAAAAGGATATGAACAAAATGGAAAGTTTCTTTACCGAGGACGCGGTGTATTCCAATCCATTTGCTTCGGACTTTTTTAAAGTAAAAGTCCATAAGGGCAGTAAAACCATTGCGGAATTGTTCAGTGTTATGCCCAATCTTATGGAAACCGTTGAGATTTTCAACTTACGCACTTATCCATCTGGTAGCGATTATGTGATAACTGAGTTTGACATCAAGTTTACATTCAAGAATGGATATGTTTACACCAATGACAATATCATTAGCGTGTTCGGATTCGAAAATGGCCTGATCAACAAATGGACCGAGTACCTCGAGCCTACCAATCAAGAAGCTGCTTTTAATCAAGACTTCGGTCAAAATTAATTTTTGAAAGTTCTTAAGAATAGAATTATGGAAACTTCTGAAACCAAGGAAAGATATGGGTATCTGGAGGCACTATCACCTTCCCTTGACGCAAAAGATACTGAAAAAGTACTCTCGTTTTTAACGGATGACTGTGTATTCCAGGCAGGAAATCTAGAACCGGTAAAAGGAAAAGAGGCCATCGCCGAGGCCTTGAATGGGTTTTTCCCAGTTGTGAAGAGCATTAAGCACGAAATGAGCGATACATTCGAGAGCGGTGATTCAGTAGTGCACCGTGGCATTGTCACCT
>NZ_JANQIH010000169.1 GCF_028282265.1 Allomuricauda sp. | reverse complement strand
TGGAGAAATGTTATTGACCGCCATTCGCAGTTGTTTTGCATCACTATATACGGATAGGGCCATTTCATATCGTTCTTCAAGAGGATTCGATCATTTTTCTGTAAAATTATCGGTTTGTGTACAAAAAATGGTTCGTGCAGATTTAGGGGCGTCAGGGGTTGCCTTCTCTTTGGATACCGAAAGTGGCTTTAAGGATGTTGTGCTCATCAACGGGGCATATGGCCTTGGGGAACTTGTCGTGGGAGGGGAAGTATTACCGGATGAATTTCTCGTTTTTAAACCAGCATTGCGAAAAGGGTATAACTCAATTATTGAGAAAAAAATGGGTCGCAAAAGCCACAAAATGGTCTATGGAAGCAAGCCTTTTGAAACAGTCAGGAAAGTACCGGTAGACAAAAATCAACAAGAGACTTTTTGCATTGATGAAAAACAGATTATCAAGTTGGCTAAATGGGTTCAAAAAATTGAAGACTACTACTCGTCAATTCATGGTAAATGGTGTCCTATGGATATTGAATGGGCTTTGGATGGGCTCACCAATGAACTGTATATCGTACAAGCAAGACCCGAAACAATTCATTCACAAATTGCAACGGATACCCTTAGAGAATATAAAATTGAAGAAAAAAATCCGGAACAACACTTAATCCTGGAAGGTGTGGCAGTAGGTGATAAAATCGGCTCAGGGGTTGTACGCCGGATTTTTACGCTTGATGGAAGGGATGGAAGTGCAGACGAAACCGAATTTAAAGACGGTGAGGTTTTGGTAACGGAAATGACAGACCCTGATTGGGAACCACTCATGAAAAAAGCCTCTGCAATTATTACCGAGAAAGGAGGAAGGACCTGTCATGCGGCCATTGTTGCTCGTGAAATTGGTGTTCCCGCTATTGTTGGTGCCATAGGTGCGGGAAGTGTTGTTGAAAATGGTCAGGAAATCACAGTGTCCTGTTCGGAAGGAAGTATTGGTAAAATATACAAGGGCAGAATACACTACAAAATTAAAGAGACCGCATATTCGGATTTTCCAGCTACCAAAACTCCGATCATGATGAATATAGGTTCCCCGGAGTTGGCTTTTCAATACAGCAGGATCCCGAATGCCGGGGTCGGATTGGCCCGGGAAGAATTCATCATAAACAATCATATCAGGGCACATCCGCTTGCCCTGCTAAAGCATAGAGAATTAAAAGATGCCCAGTTATCGAAGTCCATTAAACAGCTTATTGAAGGATATGACTCTGAAGAGCAATTTTTCATTAACAAGCTAGCGCAAGGTATCGCTAAAATTGCAGCAGCGTTTTATCCGAAAAGGGTCATCACCCGATTGTCCGACTTTAAGAGCAATGAGTATTACAATTTGTTGGGGGGTAAATACTTTGAGCCAACAGAAGAAAACCCCATGATTGGTTGGAGGGGTGCAGCAAGATACTATTCAGACACATTTAGAGAAGCTTTTGTTTTGGAATGTAAAGCATTAAACAAAGTACGAGATGAATTTGGTTTTGAGAATATCACCGTTATGATTCCTTTTTGCAGAACGCCACAGGAATTGGAAAAAGTCCTGGAAATAATGAATGAAAATGGACTAAGGAGGGGAGATCGGGGGCTTGAAGTATACTTAATGGCCGAATTACCTTCAAATATTCTGTTGGCAGAACATTTTGCTCCAATGATTGATGGTTTTTCAATAGGTTCGAATGATTTGACACAACTGACGTTGGGTCTGGATAGAGATTCAAATCTTGTAGCCCACTTATATGATGAACGAAACGAAGCTGTGAAAATCATGATCAAGAATCTGTTGGTAACGGCAAAGAAGTATGGTACAAAGGTGGGTATATGTGGTCAGGGACCTTCTGACTTTCCGGATTTTTCAGAGTTTTTGGTTAATGAGGGTATTGATACCATTTCTGTAACCCCTGATTCTATGTTGAAGACACTAAAGGTGATTAGTGAGGTTGAATCGTTGAAAGACCAAATCAACCCGATTCAATAATATTGAACTATTTCCGGTTTAACCCATTCGACAAACGGAAGAAATCCCTAAAGTTCGATACGTTCCTTTTTGAGAAAACCAGGGTGGTTTTCCTAAGAATAAATGCCATGTATCTCCTTTCAAAATCGAATTGTAAGAGATGCTCTCAGCTGATTTTCATGGAAAACGAGCCTCCTGAGCTAGGGCTGGAAACTGTCTTTTGAGAGATACTTAGGAAAATCCTGGACGTGTTCACAGCAAATCTGTTCCATTACCTGTTGTAACTGTCTTTTCAAAATGGAAATTGTATGTTGCCCTCCTTTTTTACCTAATGCAGCAACGCCATACATAAAGGAACGTCCCAAAAAGGTGAATTGGGCGCCGCTGGCCATGCATCTTGCTATATCGGGGCCGGAACGAATACCACTGTCCATCATCACGGTTGTTCTATTGCCATACTTTTTTGCGATACGGACCAGGGGTCTTAAGGAAGACTCTCCGGCATCCAATTGCCGGCCACCATGGTTGGAAACAATAATACCATCCAATCCCAATGCAATTGCCATTTCGGCATCAGCCTCAGAAGCCACACCTTTCAGAACCAATTTCCCTTTCCACATATCGCGAATAGGTTTGATCTTTTCTTCAAACAGCCTACCCGAAAAAGTCTCATCCATAAACCTACCCAATTGCTTTAAATCAAGGTTTTTGGGCATATAAGGTTTGAGCGTCTCGAAATTAGGTTGGCCATGAATCAATGTTTGAGCGGCCCAGTGGGGTTTGCCCATGATTTGAAGAATGTTTTTGAGGGTCATCTTGGGAGGCATTGCCAGACCGTTTCGTATATCTCGGGGACGATATCCAAAAGTGGGAACATCACACAAAATTACCAGGACAGGGCATTGAGCAGCTTCAGCTCTCTTGATGATATCATTTCGTAGTGCGTCCTTGGTAGGGTGATACAATTGGAACCAGGCTCTTCCTTCTGTAAGTTCACAGATACGTTCTATTGGACTTGTAGTAACTGTACTTAAGATAAAAGGGATGTTGTGTTCAAAGGCTGCTTTTGCCAGTATTTCCGGGGCCTTGGGCCACATGAGTCCCTGTA
>NZ_JANQIH010000146.1 GCF_028282265.1 Allomuricauda sp. | reverse complement strand
GTCCAAGCACATTCAGTTGGAGTCAAATATGTCTTTGACAGGAGCAAATGCCGACCACCGTTTTCCAATGACACCTACACAGCAAAGAATTGTTTTGGCCAAATTATATGGCAAGCTTAATGGAAGCAATGTGGGTGGCGGTACATCAGATGTGGACGAGGCTGTAGATAAAATTGCCGCACATATTCGTAAGGCGGGCAGCAAGGCCGTAGTGGTTTCTGGATTGAATGATGTAAACGCCCAAACCGTTGTTCTGGCCATTAACAAACTCCTTTCAAGTGAGGCCATTGATACGGAAAATCCTAAATATGTTCGTCAAGGTGATGTTGCCAAAGTGAGCAAATTGGTGTCCGACATGAATTCGGGAAGAGTAGGTGTCTTGATAACCGATGGTGTAAATCCTGCCTATAGCCTTCCTAATGCGGAGGAGTTTGTAGCAGGTCTTGAGAAAGTAGACGTTTCTGTAAGCTTTGCCTTTAATAATGATGAGACTGCTCAGGCTTCAAAATATGTAGCGGCAGCTTCCCATTATTTAGAGTCATGGGGTGATGCACAAATCAAAAAGGGTCATTATAGTCTGGCCCAACCCGCTATCAGGGAACTATTCGATACCCGTCAGTTGCAATCTGCTTTGTTGACCTGGATGGGTAGCGACAAAACATATTATGATTATATAAAGGAAACTTGGGATACTTCCATCCTTCAAGGTTCAAGTTGGAACCAGGCACTTCAAGATGGGGTATTTGTTGCTTCGGCGCCTGCTGATGATACTGAGATTGCTGAAACCGTAGCTGTTGAAACCGAGGAAGAGACCATGGAAGCCCAACCGGGCATCGTCCCAATTGCTTCTGCAGTTCGTTCTTTGGTAAATGCGACAAGCGGAGGAACGGAGTTGGTACTTTACCCAAAAGTGGGAATGGGTGACGGAAAACAAGCCACTAATCCTTGGTTGCAAGAATTCCCAGACCCAATTTCGAGAGTTTCCTGGGATAACTACATAACAGTCTCTAAGGCCGATGCCGAGCAATGGGGCTTCGTAAATGAAAATGTAGCTAATGGCGGTTTGGACGGAAGCTATGCAAAACTGACCGTTGACGGTACGGTATTGGACAATGTTCCGGTAATCATCCAGCCAGGTCAAGCAAAAGACACTATTGGTCTTTCTTTCGGATATGGTCGTGTGGCCGGAATGAAAGAAGAAATGGTAACCGGTGTGAATGCTTTTGCACTGTATAAAAACTTTTCTGAGACCCAAAATGTAACCGTGGAGAAAGCTTCGGGGATGCACGAGTTTGCCTGTGTCCAGTTGCATAAGACGATGATGGGTCGTGGTGATATCATCAAGGAAACCACCTTGGAAATTTTCAATACCAAGGACAAGCAAGAGTGGAACCATATGCCGCATGTGAGTTTAAATCATCAGGAAATTCCTGTGACTTCTCCTGATGCGGATTTATGGCAAGAGTTTGATCGTTCCATTGGGCATCACTTTAACATGTCCATCGATTTGAATGCTTGTACCGGTTGTGGTGCATGTGTTATCGCCTGTCATGCTGAAAATAACGTCCCAGTTGTAGGGAAGAAGGAGATCAGGCTTTCCCGTGATATGCACTGGTTGCGTATCGACCGTTATTATTCATCCGAAGAGACTTTTGCTCAGGATGAAAATACCAAGGACGAGTCTGCTGACGGATACCGTGCTACAATGCTGGATTTGGAAAATCCATCTGAAAACCCTCAGGTTGCCTTCCAGCCCGTAATGTGCCAGCACTGTAACCACGCACCTTGTGAAACGGTTTGTCCAGTAGCGGCAACAGCACACAGTAGACAAGGTCAAAACCATATGGCATACAATCGATGTGTGGGAACAAGGTATTGTGCCAATAACTGTCCTTACAAAGTAAGAAGGTTCAACTGGTTCTTATACAACAACAACGACGAGTTCGATTTCAATATGAACAATGACCTCGGTAAAATGGTCATCAACCCTGATGTGAATGTTCGTTCAAGAGGGGTAATGGAAAAATGCTCTATGTGTATCCAGATGACACAGAAAACCATCTTGGATGCCAAGCGTGAAGGTCGTGTTATTAAAGATGGTGAATTCCAAACAGCGTGTTCTTCGGCTTGTAACTCAGGAGCAATTGTCTTTGGGGACATCAATGATGAGGAAAGTAAGGTTGCCGAGTTGAAGAAAGATGATAGAATGTACCATTTGTTGGAGCATGTGGGAACAAAACCCAATGTTTTCTATCACGTGAAGGTGAGAAATATGGATGAGGCTTAATCAATAAATAAGAAAGTAACTAGAATATAAATTATGGCGTCGCATTACGAAGCACCTATTCGAAAACCCTTGGTACTGGGAGACAAAGGATACCACGATGTTACTGTGGATATTGCTCGACCGGTTGAAGGAAAAGCCAATAAGCACTGGTGGATTGTTTTCACCATTGCCCTCGTAGCTTTCCTCTGGGGTCTAGGATGTATCATCTACACCATTTCAACAGGTATAGGGGTTTGGGGTCTCAACAGAACCGTTAACTGGGCATGGGACATTACAAACTTCGTCTGGTGGGTAGGTATTGGTCACGCAGGAACCCTGATTTCTGCGGTATTGTTGCTTTTCAGACAAAAATGGAGAATGGCGATCAACCGTTCTGCGGAAGCAATGACCATCTTTTCCGTTATCCAAGCTGGATTGTTCCCGATTATTCACATGGGTCGTCCATGGTTGGCTTATTGGGTACTTCCTATTCCCAACCAATTTGGTAGCCTTTGGGTGAATTTTAATTCCCCACTACTTTGGGATGTATTTGCGATTTCAACCTATCTCTCAGTATCATTGGTATTCTGGTGGACAGGACTTCTCCCTGATTTTGCGATGATTCGTGATAGGGCGATTAAACCTTTCCAAAAGAAAATATACAGCCTTTTGAGCTTCGGTTGGACCGGAAGGGCTAAAGATTGGCAGCGTTTTGAGGAAGTGTCCTTGGTCTTGGCCGGTTTGGCAACACCGCTGGTACTCTCGGTTCACACCATCGTATCCTTTGACTTTGCAACGTCGGTGATTCCAGGATGGCACACCACCATCTTCCCACCGTACTTTGTTGCCGGGGCGATTTTCTCCGGATTCGCCATGGTACAGACCCTTCTCATTATCATGAGAAAAGTGTGCAACCTTGAGGCCTACATTACGGTGCAGCATATCGAATTGATGAACATTGTAATCATGATTACAGGTTCCATTGTGGGATGTGCCTATATCACAGAGCTGTTCATCGCTTGGTACTCAGGAGTGGAATATGAGCAATACGCCTTCTTGAACAGGGCTACCGGACCTTACTGGTGGGCCTACTGGTCAATGATGACCTGTAACGTATTCTCTCCACAGTTCATGTGGTTCAAAAAATTGCGGACCAGCATCATGTTCTCTTTCTTCATTTCTATTGTGGTGAACATCGGAATGTGGTTCGAGCGTTTTGTGATTATCGTTACTTCTTTGCATAGGGATTATTTGCCTTCTTCATGGACAATGTTCTCTCCAACTTTTGTGGATATCGGAATTTTCATTGGAACGATAGGATTCTTCTTTGTGTTGTTCCTGTTGTACTCTCGAACATTCCCCGTGATTGCTCAGGCTGAGGTGAAATCAATCTTGAAGTCTTCAGGAGAACGTTTCAAAGTACTTCGCGATGCAGGAAAGCCACTTTATACCAAACCCACGAACGGAGTTATCATTGAAGTGGATGTTGAGGAAACGGAAGAAGAGGAGGTCGCTGTGCCTGGTGGTGCAATAGGTGCCCCCGTGATGCAATTATTGAGTTCCATCGGAAACTTTGACAGCAGTACCCAAACCCCAGATGATTTAAAAAAGGTAAAAGGTATTGGTCCTTTGATGGAAAAAACACTGAATAAGATTGGTATTTTCTCTTTCCTTCAGGTGAGTAAAATGACCGAAAAAGAATATAACCTTCTGGATTCTATTACGGGCTCCTTCCCAGGAAGGGCACAACGTGATGACTGGGCAGGGCAGGCGCAAGGTTTAATCAATTTAGATAAATAATTATGGCAGCAACCACATTCAAAGCGATATACGACGATGATGACGTGTTAATGAACGCTGTCAAAAAAATTCGTTCTGAAAAGTATCATATCGAGGAGGTTTACACCCCTTTCCCGGTTCACGGGCTCGATAAAGCAATGGGATTGCCCTATACGCGAATAGCCATTACATCTTTTATGTACGGATGTTTGGGTCTTACCGTGGCCATTGTGATGATGAATTATATCATGATTGCAGATTGGCCTCAGGATATTGGTGGTAAGCCTAGTTTCAGCTATTTGGAAAACATGCCTGCATTTGTTCCCATTATGTTTGAGATGACAGTTTTCTTTGCCGCTCACCTTATGGTGATTACCTTCTATTTAAGAAGTAGAATGTGGCCGTTTAAAAAAGCTGAAAATCCGGATGTCCGCACCACCGACGATAAGTTTTTAGTGGAAGTAGAAGTAGGAAAAGATGAGGAGGCTTTAAAAAGTTTGTTATTGGAAACCGGAGCCATTGAGGTCCATGTTCCCAAAAAAAATTAATATGATGATCAAGACCTTTGGTAAAGTTAGTGTAGTATTGGCCCTCACGTTGGCGGTAAGTTCTTGTTTCAATAAGAACAACCCCAATTACCAATACATGCCAAACATGTATGAATCTGTTGGCTACGAAACTTATGAAGCCGTAGATAATGGCCTTTTTCCTCAGGGTACGGAGGCGCTTTTACCTGCTGAAAATACGATTTCAAGAGGGTACATGCCTTATGAGTTTGAAAACACAATTGAAGGAAAGGAATTGGCTAGATTGCAACCTAGTCCGTTGGATTCCCTTCAAAAAGAAGAAAACCTTGCTGTAGGCAAAGAGCTTTATGATATCTATTGTGCCATTTGTCACGGTAATAACGGTGCTGGTCAGGGGACTTTGGTAAAGCGGGAGAAAATATTGGGTGTTCCCAGTTACGATGATGTTGCTCGAAACATCACAGTAGGGAGTACATACCATACCATGTATTATGGCTTGAACTCTATGGGGTCTTATGCTTCGCAGATGGAAAATGAGACGGAACTATGGCAAGTAGCCGAATATGTGATGCAACTTAAGGAAGACCTAACAAAATAATCGGAAAGATAGCACAACAACTATGTATACGTTTTCAAACAGACTAAAAATTGGTTCTTTCATTGCAATGGCAATCGGATTGATTTGCCTTGCTTCAGGATTCCTTTCCGCTCCAAGTACTGTGGAAGAAGCAAAAGCAATGGTAGCTTCAGCACACGGTGATGGTCACGGTGGAGGGCATGGCGAAGAAGCTGCTGGGCATCATGAAGCAAGTTCAGACCATGGGGAAGCTGCAGCACATGGCGAGGACCATGGAGCATCCCATGATGAGCACTTGCTACACCAATTACAGAATAGACCATGGGCAGCACTTTATGTGGCAGCCTTCTTCTTTTTTATGATTGCATTGGGTGTATTGGCCTTTTATGCAGTGCAAAGGGCATCGCAAGCAGGTTGGTCCCCATTGTTGTTTAGAGTGATGGAAGGAATAACCGCCTACATGGTGCCTGGAGGAATTATTGTATTTGTGATTTTGGTGCTTTCTGTTTTGCACATGAACCATATGTTTGTTTGGATGGATGCTGATACAGTGGCTCATGATGAATTGCTACAGGGCAAAGTAGGGTACCTAAACCCAACCTTTTTCTTAATCCGGGCTGTCATTTTCTTAGGCGGATGGATTTTCTACAGGGAGTATTCCAGAAAACTATCCTTGGCACAAGATAACGCTGATGACAATTCAAACTTTGTCAAAAACTTTAGATGGTCGGCTGCGTTCTTGGTATTCTACTTGGTGTCTGAATCCATGATGTCGTGGGATTGGATTATGAGCCTTGACCCACACTGGTTCAGCACACTGTTCGGGTGGTATGTTTTTGCAAGTATGTTCGTTTCAGGAATTACTACAATTGCAATCATCACGATTTACTTAAAATCAAAAGGATACCTTGAGCAGGTAAACGATAGTCATATTCATGATTTGGCGAAGTTTATG
This sequence comes from Allomuricauda sp., assembly GCF_028282265.1. Classification (GTDB taxonomy): domain Bacteria; phylum Bacteroidota; class Bacteroidia; order Flavobacteriales; family Flavobacteriaceae; genus Flagellimonas. The sequence goes on along the minus strand of NZ_JANQIH010000146.1, from coordinate 8,389 downwards.
TTCGGTATCAGTATTTTCTGGACGTATCTTTGGTTTGCACAGTTTATGCTGATTTGGTATGCTAACATCCCGGAGGAGGTAACCTATTTCGTGGCCCGTTTCCAAGATTACCAACTACCCTTCCTTGGTATGGTGGCGATGAACTTCATCTTCCCGTTGTTGGTATTGATGAACAGCGATTATAAGAGAGTGAATTGGTTCGTTATCATGACCGGAATTGTGGTTTTGTTAGGTCACTATTTGGATGTTTTTGTTATGGTAATGCCGGCAACGGTAGGAGACCAATGGCATATTGGAGTGCCTGAGATAGGAGGAATCTTGTTTTTTGGTGGATTGTTTACGTATTGGACATTTAATACGTTGACCAAGCAAGCATTGCAACCCAAACGAAATCCATTCCTCGAAGAAAGTAGACAATTTCATTATTAATACGATATAAGTCTTAGATTAGATATACAATGACTGCATTATTAACATTGACCGTTTTAGTTCTTGTGGCAATTGCAATCTGGCAAATGACCAAGATTTTCGAATTGTCGCAGCTTAAAGCGGAGCAAACTGAGGTCGCTACGGATTCCGATAACAAATACAACGGATATCTTTTATTTGGCTTTTTGATTTTCATTTACGGAATCACCATTTTTAGCTTTGCCAAATACACAAAGGTGCTTTTGCCCGAAGCTTCCTCTGCGCATGGGTCGGAATACGACCAGTTGATGTGGGTTTCCTTTGCGATAATCTTTTTTGTTCAAACTATAACTCAAGCTTTGCTCCATTACTTTGGATATAAGTACAGAGGTAAAAAGGGAAAGAAAGCCCTTTTCTTTGCCGATAACGATAGATTGGAGTTTATCTGGACTATCATCCCAGTTATTGTATTGGCTGGTTTGATTCTTTGGGGATTGTACACATGGACCAATATTATGGACGTAAATGATGAGGATGATCCATTGATTGTGGAGTTATATGCCCAACAATTTAATTGGACTGCACGTTATGGAGGGGAAGACAATGTGCTTGGTGATGCAAGTGTCCGATTAATCGATATCAATCGTGCCAATGTTCTTGGTTTGGATGAATCAGACCCTAACGCGGCCGATGATGTGATTGTAAAAGAGCTTCACTTACCTGTGGGTAGAAAAGTGAATTTCATGATGCGTTCGCAAGATGTATTGCACTCGGCATATATGCCACACTTTAGGGCACAAATGAACTGTGTTCCAGGAATGATTACGCAGTTTTCGTTTACTCCCACGGTAACTACGGAGGAAATTCGTTTGAATCCTGATGTGGTCGATAAGGTGAAACGTACAAATGCGCTACGAGCAGAATGGGCAGCTGAGGGACGACCCGATTCAGACCCGTGGGAGTTCGATTATGTTTTGTTGTGCAATAAGATTTGTGGAAAATCACACTACAATATGCAAATGAAAATCATTGTTGAAACCGAAGAGGAATTCAACAAATGGTTGGCAGAACAAACGACCTTCAAACAAACTGTTATGTCAGATGACACCGAACAAGTATCTGTTACTGAGGAAGCTGAAGAGGTTGACATATCAACTGAAGTAGCGGAAGCAGTTGTAGAAGAATAAAAAATAGGCTAGAAAAAGAAAAGATAAATAATTAAAAATTAGGTTATGTCTGTAACAGCACATGCACCAGCTCACGTCGATGATCACGCACACGATGATCATGGACATCACCATCACAAGGAGACATTTATAACAAAGTATATCTTCAGTCAAGACCATAAGATGATTGCCAAGCAATATCTTATAACCGGACTTATCATGGGATTCATTGGTATTGCTATGTCCCTTTTATTCCGGATGCAGTTGGCGTGGCCAGGAGAGTCCTTTCCCATTTTTGAAGCCCTTTTAGGCAAATGGGCACCTGATGGTGTTATGGATGCAGACATTTATTTGGCTTTGGTTACCATACACGGGACCATTATGGTCTTTTTCGTATTGACTGCTGGGCTAAGTGGTACTTTCAGCAACCTTTTAATTCCTTTACAGATTGGCGCCAGGGATATGGCTTCAGGCTTTTTGAACATGCTTTCATATTGGATGTTCTTCCTGTCTTCTGTGATAATGGTGATTTCGCTGTTTGTTGAGGCGGGCCCTGCAGCTGCAGGTTGGACCATCTATCCTCCTTTGAGTGCATTACCCATGGCACAACCCGGTTCTGGTGCTGGTATGACATTATGGTTGGTTTCCATGGCCATCTTTATCGCTTCATCACTTTTGGGTTCACTGAATTATATCGTAACCGTAATCAACCTTAGAACCAAAGGAATGTCAATGACACGTTTGCCGTTGACGATTTGGGCCTTTTTTGTAACTGCAGTTATCGGTGTGATTTCTTTCCCGGTTCTTTTGTCAGCAGCACTGTTGTTGATAATGGATAGAAGCTTTGGTACATCCTTCTTCCTTTCAGATATTTTTATTCAAGGGGAGGTATTGCACTATCAGGGCGGTTCACCGGTACTTTTTGAACACTTGTTCTGGTTCTTAGGTCACCCTGAGGTATATATTGTATTGCTACCGGCGTTAGGAATTACTTCCGAAGTAATGTCTACCAATGCCAGAAAACCCATTTTTGGTTATAGAGCGATGGTGGCTTCCATTCTGGCTATAGCATTCCTTTCGACAATCGTATGGGGTCACCATATGTTTATTTCTGGAATGAATCCATTCCTTGGTTCGGTATTTACGTTTACCACCTTGTTGATTGCGATTCCATCCGCAGTAAAGGCATTCAATTATATAACGACATTATGGAAGGGTAACTTACAGTTGAATCCGGCGATGCTGTTCTCAATCGGTTTGGTGTCTACCTTTATTACAGGAGGTCTTACCGGTATAATTTTAGGAGACAGTACATTGGACATCAATGTACACGACACCTATTTCGTTGTAGCCCACTTCCACTTGGTAATGGGTATTTCGGCTTTGTATGGACTATTTGCAGGGGTGTACCATTGGTTCCCGAAAATGTTCCAAGGACGAATGATGAACAAAAACTTGGGTTATGTCCATTTCTGGATAACCGCCATATGTGCCTACGGGGTATTCTTCCCAATGCACTTCGTCGGGATGGCAGGTGTGCCACGACGTTACTATCAAAACACGGCATTCCCAATGTTCGATGAATTGACCAATGTACAGGTATTGATGACCGTATTCGCATTGGTTGCCGGATTGGCGCAGTTGGTCTTTGTCTACAATTTCATCCGAAGCATTTTCTACGGAAAACGAGGACCTCAAAACCCATGGAGCTCTAATACCTTGGAATGGACAGCTCCACAAAAACACTTTCACGGAAACTGGGAAGGTGAAATCCCTCACGTATACCGATGGGCCTATGATTATAGTAAGACCTATGAAAATGGTGAATACATAATTCCAGGGCAGGATTTCGTTCCGCAGAATACGCCTTTACAGGAGAATGAAGAAGAACTAAACCACTAAGTTCAGAAAAGATAAGAAAGCCCATCCACTAGGATGGGTTTTTTGTTTATGGACTTTGGTATGGCAATTGTTAGTTTCAATTGTAATATCTTTAATCACCTGTCCAAAAGAACACCTATGAAACGAACAGCTTTAGTCCTACTTTTTATCCTTCCCATGTTCATATATTCCCAGCGAAAACCAAGAATCAAAGGAAGTCGCGTGGTAACCGAGGTGAATGAGGAATTGCCGCCCTTTAATGCCATCCAATTAAATGATGATTTGGATATTGTATTAAAAAAATCCTTTGGGCCAGGGTATGAAATTGTAGCTGATGACAATCTCATCGATATCCTAAAATTCACCGTTGAGGACAGTACTTTGGTCATTGCCTCATTTTACGATGTTTCATCAAAAAAGCAATTCGATATTACCATCAACTATTCCGAGTTAAAGGCTATTTCGGCAAAGGAAGGGAGCATCACCTCGAACGATATGATCAATAGCGATGAGCTGTTTGTCGACGGATTTGCTGATTCAAAATGGAACCTACAGGCAAGTGCTGCGGTCATGGACATCAATTTGGAAGACATGGCCAAGGCTGAGTTCAATGTTGATGTGGATTCGCTGAATGTAAGCATGAACAGTAGGGCGGAAGCTTATGTGTACGCAGTTAACGAAACCAATCTGGTTTCTTTGGAAGGCAATGCCTCTTTCACTTTTGAGGGTACAAGCGACCGCATGCAATTGGAAATGACTGGTAACGCAAAATTCAAGGGAGAAAGAATGGAAGCAGGTACAGTTGGTGCCAAATTGGAGAATTCTGCCAATGCCCGTTTGAATGTCTATCGCGATTTAGAACTTTCCTCCAAAGGAAGTGCACGTACCTTGCTCTATGGTAATCCCCAAATTACGGTCCTTGAATTTACGGACACCTCCCAATTGCTAAAAAAGGTAGAGTAAAAATCTTATTTCGCTATTGGGGCCGTCAGGCAATGCTCCTGAATACCAAATCCATCAACCAAAACTTCAATATGGGGGCGAAGCTCGGTACAAAGTCGTTCCACACGTTGCCGAATAGCTTTGGATTTGGTTCCTCCTATATAACCCTGTTCCAAAAACCAACGGGCATCCTGATTGATGTTATCAAGGGCGTACAAAGTTCCTAACTTTGTAAACAACTTTTGATACTCTTCGTCTTCCAGCGTATCACAAAAATTGGAAAAGGTTGAATAGGCTAACTCGACACTATATGCTTTTCCCAAAGTGATAAGATGGGTCTGCACCTTTAAAAATGCCTGATACGATGGAATGCCTTTTTTGATATAATCCCGGATGCGCATCGCCAAAGTATAGGTCAATCGACGCGTTCGATAGTCGAAGGCATGTTTATGAAACTTGGGGTTGTACAGATGTTCCGAATCAACCTTGTTGGCATAAATCGGATTTATCGTATTAAGTCGGTCTGCTAACTGGGTGTGAAGTAGTTTTAAAACAGATGCAAAACCGGCACTGTTGAATTCGGCCTTAAAATCGGAAAGTACACCTTTGGCTGCCAACTGCAATAACACGGTATTGTCTCCTTCAAATGTGGTAAAAATGTCCACATCACCTTTTAAATCAGGAATTCGGTTTTCTATCAAATAGCCTTTTCCGCCGCATGCTTCCCTACATTCTTGGATAGCGCTGTTTGCATACCTAGTGATGATGGATTTTAAGCCCGCCACTTGGGTTTCAATCTTTCTTTTATCGGGTTGGGACTCATCACTGTACGATTTCATCATCTCTTCCAGAGTAAAATGATAAACGTACGCAGCGGCGACAGCCGGGGTAAGACGAAGCTGATGTGTGGGATAATCCATGATAAGGTCTTCCTGTATCTTTACGTTATCATTGAACTGTCGCCGGTTGAGTGCGTGTTTTACCGCAATGGCCAAGGCCATTTTGGCCCCTCCCAGGGCACCTCGGGCAACACAGATTCTACCACCTACCAAAGTTCCGAGCATGGTAAAAAATCGCTTATTGGGATTTTTGATGGGAGACGTGTAGGTTCCACTGTCTGAAATAGCACCATATTTATCCAAAAGGTTTTCTCGCGGAACCCGAACTTGATTGAACCAGATTTTACCATTGTCAACACCATTCAACCCTAATTTGTATCCGTTGTCCTCTATGGTAATTCCTTTAAGGACCTCATGCGAAGCATTCCGCAAGGGAACCAGAATGGCATGTACCCCTTCGTTTTTTCCATTAACGATCAATTGGGCAAAAACAGTAGCAATTTTGGAGTGGAGCGCATTCCCAATGTATTCCTTGTTATCGTTTTTACCTGGTGTATGAATTACGATTTCATCGGTTTCGCTGTTATAGGTAGCTGTGGTTTTGATACCCCTAACATTGGACCCATGACCTGTTTCGGTCATAGCAAAACAGCCTAGCAATTTGGTACTTCCAGCATCTTTCAGATATTGGTCATGATGCATTTTCGTACCTAGCTTTTGAATACTACCCCCAAAAAGTCCAAATTGAACCCCAAATTTTACGGCTACACTGCCATCAACATACATCAGATTTTCAAAGATGGCAGCATAGGCTGGCATGTTTCCTTTTCCTCCATATTCATTGGGATAAGCCCATGCACCATATCCTTCCTCACCGAGCTGCTGTACTTGTTTTAAGATGGTTTCCCTAAAAGCCTCCTTGTTCCTTTCAATCTTCCATTTAAAATCATCTTCACTTAAAAAAGAACGAAACTCATCAATCACTTGGGCATGTTCGCCTTTTAAAATCTCATCCAACCTTGAAGCATTGTAATGGTCCGAAGTTTTTTCGTGTACTACTTCTACATCAAAAAGATGGTTGTAGTGGTTGGGCTGAATCCCCAGATTGATTTCGATGTGCTTTAGATGATCATTGAAGTCGCAGTGGCCACAATGAACTTTTCCCAACCGTTGGCTTAGCGAGGTCAGGGGGTAGGTATCACTTTCAATCAGTTTTATTTGGGAACTGGAGATGGTATGTTTCCAGTTTTTAAATTCTTCTTCGCTGGGCGGATTATCTCTATTCAACCAGCCTAAAAGCTGCTCCCTGTCGGAAACATCAAGCGATAAGTCCTCCTCTATGGTTTTGCGTACTACGGATATTTCTGAAGCCGAGAGCAAATCATCAGACCAGATGACATAATAGAAAGGGATGTATTGGAGAATTCCGAGTGAATAATCAAGAGTGACCATAAATGTTATATTGTAGGTAGTGCAATTTTTTCGATAACTAAGTTAAGGCTTAGACCGTTAACTTCAGTAATCGCCGTTTCTGGAACGCATTTTATCCCTTTGGTTTTTAGCAGCGGAGGGTTTTCAACTATATTTGTTAAGGTATGAATGAGAACTTAGACCCAACTACCGATAATTTTTCCCAAGAAGAACTGGATATCGAAAGAGCCTTGCGCCCGATTTCTTTCGATGACTTCACTGGGCAAGAACAGGTGTTGGAAAACCTAAAGGTTTTTGTTCAAGCGGCCAATTTAAGAGGAGAGGCTTTGGACCATACGCTTTTTCATGGCCCACCGGGATTGGGAAAGACGACCTTGGCCCATATTTTGGCCAATGAACTTGGTGTGGGAATCAAAATAACTTCGGGTCCCGTTCTGGACAAGCCAGGGGATTTGGCAGGGCTATTAACGAATTTGGAAGAACGCGACGTCCTTTTTATAGACGAAATCCATCGTTTGAGTCCTATTGTGGAGGAATACTTGTATTCCGCTATGGAGGATTATAAAATCGATATTATGATTGAGACAGGTCCGAATGCACGGACCGTTCAAATTAATTTGAGCCCTTTTACCCTTATTGGAGCCACTACACGTTCAGGATTGCTCACTGCACCAATGCGTGCCCGATTCGGAATCCAAAGTCGATTACAGTATTACAATACAGAATTGCTATCAACCATTGTTGAGCGAAGTGCAGGAATCTTAAAAGTGCCCATCACTCAAGAGGCCGCCATAGAAATTGCGGGCCGTAGTCGGGGAACCCCAAGAATTAGTAATGCACTTCTGAGGAGGGTTAGGGATTTTGCCCAAATCAAAGGGGATGGCAATATCGATTTGGATATTTCCAAATTTGGATTGAAAGCCTTAAATGTCGATGCCCACGGACTGGACGAGATGGACAACAAAATACTGAGCACCATTATTGATAAGTTCAAAGGAGGGCCAGTAGGAATAACAACATTGGCCACTGCTGTTTCTGAAAGCGCTGAAACTATCGAAGAGGTATACGAGCCCTTTTTAATACAACAAGGATTTATTATGCGGACCCCTCGCGGAAGGGAAGTGACAGAATTGGCATATAAGCACCTAGGGAAATTAAAGGGGGGAGTACAGGAAGGGTTATTTTAATTCTTCTTATCTGCAAATAAGCTTTCTTGTCATAAAACTGTAGGCTTTCAATGAAGTCACTAAATCGCTTTCCCGAGTTACTTAAGAATCGATTTTATTACCGAAGTCACAATGCCAATATTAAATATTAGCATTAACTACCCTAAAACCAAAGAACGCCCTCTTGCGGTTTGAGAGAAGAACGTAAACAACGCTATTAAGAATGGGAAATACCTTTTAGCAGCATTTCCAGCCCCCATTTCAAAGTCTCTTTTGATTTTTTGGCATCGAGCCCACAAACGTCCTTACTGACAATCACCGATTCAATACCCATCATCAAAACAGCAATATGAATGAATTTTTCTGTTGTTTCCTTGTCCCAATCGGCTTTGTTCAATTCAAAATAAGATTGTAAAGCTTCCAATCTGTTCTTTCCACGTACTAGTTTCGGGTCACTGGAAGACAATACGGCACCCAAGAATTTTCTGGCTGCTACTTCATTATCTAGTATAAAATCCAAATAGGTATTTTGAATGTCGAGAATCGCCGACATGAA
>NZ_JANQIH010000136.1 GCF_028282265.1 Allomuricauda sp. | reverse complement strand
TTAGAATCCTTGCGCCAACCGCACTACTCTTTTCCGGGTGAAACTGGGTACCATAAAAATTGTTTTTTTGTAATGCTGCACTATAGTCAAATGCATATTCTGACGTGGCTATTGTCTCATCACAGACAGGTGCGTAAAAACTATGCACAAGATAAATGTGTGCATTTTCAGGGATGGACTGTAAAAGGTTAGATTTTAGATTAGAAATTTCATTCCATCCAATTTGGGGAACCTTAACCGATTCTGGAAACTTCACCACATCCACATCAAAAATACCAAGGCCTTTGGTATCCCCTTCCTCAGAGCCATTGCACATCAATTGCATTCCCAAACAAATACCAAGTACCGGTTGTTCCAGCTTTGGAATCAAACTGTCCAGTCCACTAGCCCTGAGCTTGTACATCGCCGAGCTTGCTTCGCCCACTCCAGGGAATATCACTCGGTCCGCTGCTTTGATTTCTTCTGGGTTTTCACTAAGAATTGCTTCAAAACCCAATCGCTTTATGGCAAATTTGATGCTCTGTATATTACCTGCACCATAATCAATGATTACTATTTTCATTTTACAGCATTCCTTTGGTGGATGGAAGAACCATCTTATCAACATCTCTTTTAACGGCCATTTTTATAGACTTGGCAAATGCCTTGAATATTGCCTCAATCTTATGGTGTTCATTGGTTCCCTCGGCTTTGATATTTAGGTTCGATTTGGCCCCGTCTGAAAAGGATTTAAAGAAATGGAGAAACATTTCGGTAGGCATATCTCCCACTTTTTCCCGATTGAATTCAGCCTCCCAAACCAGCCAATTTCTTCCACCGAAATCAATAGCTACCTGTGCCAAACAGTCATCCATAGGCAAGCAGAAACCGTAACGTTCAATACCCATTTTATCACCCAATGTTTTGGAAAAAACCTCACCTAGAGCAATGGCAGTATCTTCAATAGTGTGGTGTTCATCCACATGTAAATCACCATCCACTTTTATCTGCAAATCCATTTGCCCATGGCGGGCGAGTTGATCCAACATGTGATCGAAGAAAGCCAATCCTGTGCTAATTTCACTTTTCCCGGTTCCATCTAAATTCAAAGTAATCTGAATGTCCGTTTCGTTAGTTTTCCGGGAAATAGTTGCTGTCCTGTTCTTCAGCTTCAGAAACTCATAGATTTTTTCCCAATCATTGGTCTCCAGAGAAATAAACCTGTCCAATTCATCCCTTTTCACTGTAATCTCGTTGGAGCCTAAAAAAGTTTCATCGTTGATATAAATTCCTTTGGCCCCCAAGTTTTTTGCGAGCTCAATATCAGTAAGACGGTCTCCAATCACAAATGAATTCTCCAAATCGTAATCTTTGGAAAAGTATTGTGTCAGCAATCCCGTACCGGGTTTTCGCGTGTTTGCATTGTCCTTTGGGAAAGTCCGATCAATAAAAACCTCCGGGAAAACCACGCCTTCGTTTTCAAAACTTTTAAGGATGAAGTTGTGGACAGGCCAAAAGGTTTCTTCAGGAAAGATGTCGGATCCCAATCCATCTTGGTTGGTTATCATAACCAGCTCGTAGTCCAGTTCATTTGCTATTTTTCCTAAGAAAGTGAGTGACTTGGGATAGAGCTCCAGTTTCTCAAAGGCATCTATCTGCTCATCTGCTGTTTCTTTGATGATAGTACCGTCCCGATCAATAAAAAGTACTTTTTTTCCCATTATGAAATCTCATTTAATTGGTCGATAAGCTTCTTGTTTTCTTCAGGTGTTCCAATGGTAAGCCGCAAGGTGTTTTCACATAAGGGTTGATTGCTTCTATTGCGAACAACTATCTTCTTATCCAACAGTTGCGAATATCTTGTATCAGCATTGTCTACTTTGACCAAAACAAAATTTGCATCGGTTGAATAGATTTTCTGAACAAAACTGACTCCCTTTAATTCGTCGATTAATTTTTTTCGTTCTTCCAAAATCTGTTTCACTTCCTCTTGTACCAAGGTATCATCCAAAACCCTTTTGAGCGCTTGGTACTGTGTCAACTGGTTGATGTTGTAAGGAGGTTTTATTTTGTTTAGAACAGCGATTATCTCTATAGAAGCGTAGCATATTCCCAATCGAATGCCGGCCATACCATAGGCTTTGGACATTGTTTGGGTCACAATCAGGTTAGGGTAGCTATCGAGAGCCGATAACCAACTATCACCCCTTGAAAAATCGATATAGGCCTCATCAATAACAACGAGGCCACAAAATTGCTCCAATAATTGTTTGATTTTTTCCTTTTGGAAAGCATTCCCAGTCGGATTGTTTGGAGAACAAATGAAAATGATTTTTGTTTTATTATTAATTGCATCCAAAATCCCAGGTACGTCCGGTTCAAAATCTTTGGTGAGAAGCACCTCTCGATTTTCAATGGCATTGATTCCTGCTAAAACCTTGTACATCCCATAGGTGGGTGGTAGGGATATGATGTTGTCCACATTAGGTTCGCAAAAGGCACGAAATATCAAATCGAGCACTTCATCACTCCCATTTCCCAATAGGATATTCTGCTCCAAAATCTTTTTCTGCTCTGCCAAAAGGGTTTTTACGCTCCGCTGTTGAGGGTCGGGGTACCGATTCAATCCTGTTTCATAAGGGTTTTCATTGGCGTCCAAAAAAATCATTTTAGAGCCATCGGAAACATACTCATCTCGGGCAGATGAGTAGGGTTTTAAACCCTTTACTGTTTCTCTTACCAATTTATCTAAATCAAAAACGGACGTCATTCCAAACTTTTTAGTCGAAGTGTAACTGCGTTTTTGTGTGCCTGCAATCCTTCTGCCTCTGCCATAAGTTCAATGGCTTCCCCAATTTCCTGGATTCCCTTCTTGGATATTTTTTGAAAAGTCATGCTCTTCATAAAACTATCTAGGTTTACACCACTATACTGCTTCGCATAACCATTGGTCGGCAAAGTGTGATTGGTACCTGAAGCGTAATCCCCCGCACTTTCAGGCGTATAGTTGCCAATAAACACCGAGCCTGCATTGATGGTGTTGTTGACATAGAAATCTTCGTTTTCTACACAAACAATATAATGCTCCGGTCCGTATTCGTTGATCAATTCAATCGCAGTTTCGTCATCTTGCACAAGAATCAATCGGCTGTTCGAAATTGCTTTTTGGGCAATCTCTTTCCGAGGCAATACTTCTAGTTGCTCTTGAACCTCTTCCTCAACTTCAGCAATCAATTTTTCCGAGGTTGAAACTAGAATCACCTGACTATCCACACCATGTTCTGCTTGGCTCAACAAATCTGAAGCGACAAAAGAAGCATCGGCTGTATCATCGGCAATGACCAATAACTCGCTGGGGCCAGCGGGCATATCGATTGCAACCCCAAATTTTGTAGCTATTTGTTTGGCTACAGTCACATATTGATTTCCTGGCCCGAAGATTTTATAGACTTTGGAAATGCTCTCTGTTCCGAAAGTCATAGCTGCCACAGCTTGGATTCCTCCAACCTTGAAAATTTGCGTTACCCCACAAAGCTGGGCCGTATAGAGAATCACCGGGTTAATCTGTCCCTCTGAATTGGGGGGACTACAAAGGATGATTTCCTCGCACCCCGCAATTTTAGCGGGAATCGCCAGCATCAAAATAGTGGAAAACAAGGGAGCGGTCCCTCCCGGTATGTACAACCCCACCTTCTGAATAGGTCTCTTTTCTTGCCAGCAAGAAACTCCGGGCATGGTATCCAAGATTACCTTTTCCGTTTTTTGGGCCGTATGGAATTTTTCAATATTGTTTTTGGCCAATTGAATGGCTTCCTTCAATCGGGACGGAACTTGGTTCGATGCTGCTTCGATTTCAGAAAGCTGCACTTGCGGAGAATTCAATGATGCGCCGTCGAATTTTTGGGTATACTCCAAAACCGCTTGGTCACCTTTTGATTTTACCTCCTTAAAAACAGATTCCACGACCGATTCAATGTCCGAAACGGCTTGGGTAGGCCTTTGCAAAATTCGGCTCCACTCTTCTTTTTTAGGATATTCGATTCGTTGCATCAGCGTACCATTTTTTCAATCGGGCATACCAAAATACCTTCAGCCCCGGCCAATTTCAACTCATCGATGACTTCCCAAAAGGTATCCCGCTTGATTACCGTATGTACCGAGCTCCATCCTTCCTGTGCCAAAGGTAGGACCGTGGGACTTCGCATCCCTGGTAGTATAGCAACGATCTCATCCAGCTTATCATTGGGAGCATTCAAAAGCACATATTTGTTGTTTCTTGCTTCCAAAACTGAATTGATTCGGAACCGCAATTTTTCAAGGATAGCACTTCTTTCCTGGGAAATTAATGGGGAGACAGCAAGCACTGCTTCGCTTTTAAGAATCACTTCTACCTCGTCCAAATTATTTTTGAACAGGGTGCTGCCACTGGACACAATATCGCATATGCCATCGGCCAATCCTATATTGGGGGCTATTTCAACCGAACCATTAATAATATGTAAATCGGCTTTTACCCCTTTCGATTCCAGATATGTTTTAACCGTATTGGGATAGGAAGTGGCTATACGTTTTCCTTCAAGATCCTTAACCGAAGTGTACTTCATTGATTTGGGCACGGCCAGGGAAACCCTGCATTTGGAAAAGTTCAGTTTTTCAACAATAGCGATGTCATTTCCTTTTTCCACCAGAACATTTTCACCGATAATCGCAATGTCCACTACGCCATCCCTTAGGTATTGGGGAATGTCGCCATTTCGCAAATAGAACACTTCCAAAGGAAAGTTTCTCGCGGTTGCCTTGAGCTGGTCTTTGCCATTATCAATAGAGATTCCCGAATCTTTTAAAATCCGTAAGGAATCTTCATTGAGTCTACCACTTTTTTGGACCGCAATCCGAATTTTAGTCATCTTCTTTTTCAATTTAAACTGAGAAACCAAAGGGATTCAAAAACAAAACCCGCTTGATTTCTCAAACGGGTTAATATATTAGTTTAAAAACAACAATACATTTCTACCTCGCTTGAGTGCAAGTGTAAAAATGATGATGTGTGTTTCGGTTTTTCATTTCGATGGTAAAATTAGAACATATTTTTTTATCAAAAAAATCCGAATTAGTTATTTCCTAGAATAAGCGGTAATCCATCTCCGCTAGATCCTACTACGACCACCTTTGAATTTGGTGATTGGGATAATTTAAGCGTAGCTTCAATTCCCTTATCCTGTAAAATCTTATCAGTCAAAGATGCGCTCAATATTTTATTGGCGTCCGCTTTTCCTTGCGCTTCAATACGTTGGCGCTCGGCCTCTTTTTGAGCGGTCACCAAACGGCATTCGTATTCCAATGACTCCTGCTCCTGTTTCAATTTTCGCTCAATAGCTTCTTTGATTGTTGGCGGAAGGGTAACATCCCTTACCAGAATCTCATCTAAAACAATGTATTGTTCATCCACAATCTTTTTAGTTTCCTCAAAAATTTCAGCCTGAATGGCATCCCGCTTACTGGAATACAATTGTTCAGGCGTATACCGTCCTACGACGCTACGCGCCGCTGATCTTATGGTTGGTAAGATGATACGCTGCAGATAGTTCTCCCCAATTTCTTGATGTAGTTTTCCAAGTTCATTATAATTGGGTTGGTACCATGCAGAGGCATCCAACTGAATGTCCAATCCGTTTGAAGACAACACTTTCATTTTTTCAAAAATCTCTTGACGTCTTACCTCATAAACGTAGACCTTGTTCCAAGGTGCCACCAAGTGAAAACCTTCGCCCAATGGTGGTTTATCGGTAACCACCCCATCACCAAAAGTTTTGTAAAGAACTCCAGCTTGTCCAGAGCCAATGGTTATAGCTGATTTTGAAATTAAAATAATAATAAGTATTACCCCAACAATAATGGGTAATCCAATTTTAGGTAATCTATCCATATATTTCTTTTTAAATTAAACCGTTATATTTTCGAATGAACCACTCTAAGGCGAGGCTTAGAGCAATAAGGCCCAGTAGAATTTTAAAGTCGATTAAAGATACGACATTTTGCTTGCTCTTCTCGATAGGAACGAACCGCCGGGACTGCATTAAATCAGCAATAACCTTTTCAGAATCGCCTATGAAATATTGGGTTCCTCCTGTTTTTTCAGAAAGTCTTCGAAGCTTTTGATAGTTTGAAGCCAAGGGTTGATTTTCTGGATTAAAATCCAAAATCCTGAAGGACCCAGACCTTGAAAGATTTTCATCCTTTACGCTAACCGAAAAGTCATATGTGCCCGCTTGCAAGTCACTCAAATCACTTTCATAAAATGAACCTTTTAAAAGCATTGGGGATTCTCTCATAAAATCCGTATCACGACCTGTAACCCTTATAGTAATAACACCGTTAGGGTTAAAACTGTAACTATTGTCAAAATATGTGGCACGCATCGCCGCGCTGTTCGTACCATCAATAACAGGGTCGTATTCCAGTTCAAGCCTGCTTTTTCTCCCTGAGCTTGTCAGATATAATACCAATTTCCCGATAAGATCGTCAAACTCCTTGAAGTTTTGCTGATCAAGATAGGTTTTCGCTCTCCACCTCCATATATTCTCACCCAATAGCAAAGCTTCCCTTTGATTTTCTTCAGTAATCACACAGAATAAAGGTTTGTCAAGATCCACACCTCGTATGCGTTGACTTAGTATAGCCTCGTTTTCTTTCCTCATCTCTAAATCACCAAGATACCCCAGCAACGGTGGAAATCCGTCCACCGATAATTCTTCCAGTCCAAAAATTGAAAAAGACGGATTCAGAACAGGAATGATTTCTTCGGTCTGGTTATAGTTTTCCTTAAAGAAACTCTGTTGGATTTGGTTCAAAAATCTCCAGTCTGTTTTGGTGCCAGTAATAGTGACGAAGTTTAAGTTGTTATTTTGAAGGTACTGGTATACCTCTCTAAATCTGTTATTGGGTTGGTAAAGAATGAAAAGGTCAGCTTCCTCTAGCTTACTTTCTTCCACGCTAGGTTTTTCAATGATAACTTTGCGCTGTTCGTTGGATTCGATTGATTTTCGAAGAGCCCCAATATCTGGGTGTAGTATGTCGGATATTATTAGGACATTGGTTTTTTCATCAATTACTTCAAGGCCTACCTCTTTGCTGTTGTTGGTAACGTTTCGTTCATTCTCCAAAGCTGCCACGTTAACTACCAAAGACTTTAGCCCCACCGATTCGGCTTCAATTAAGGTTGAAATTGTCTGGGTATTGATATTTTCGTTTAGGGTAACTCTTTCTTGAAATACCCGTTCTCCGTTCACGCGAACTGAGACCATTTTAGAGATGGGACGGGTTCCTTTGTAGGCCACGGTAAACTCTACGGGGAATTTGTTCCGAAGAAAAGCATAGGAATTGATGTTCACTTGATCAATTGAAATATCCTCATAGGAAGTGGTATCCCCAACTACAAACGTATTGATTTGAATTTTATCGGAAAGGCTTAAAAACTCATAGTCCCTTCCCAAATTCTGGTTCCCATCGGTGAATAGAATTACTGAATTTCTAGAGTTGATCAATAGTTCATTGATTTTGGAAACCGCATCGGAAATCTGTGTGCTTGGCTGGGAGAATGCGAAAGAATCTGTTTGGGATAGTTGATTGCCAAAAGTGTACTGTAAAATATTGAAACGTTCTTGTAACCTTTCATTTTGAACTATTGGAACTGTTTGGCTTTTTACAGTTTGTGCTGTAGTGGATTGCCCCATGGATGATGAATCATCAACAAGAAGAATCAGATTGGATTTTTCTAGGAAGTATTCGTTTTTGATCAATTTAGGATTGACCAGAAGCAATAGGGCCGCGAAGAGAGCCAAAAAACGGAGACCTCCCAATATAAATTTGAGATTGCCCTTTTTCGGATTCTTATAAAAATATTGGTAAAAAACAATGGTTAACGCCGCAGAGGCCGATAATATGATAAGCAGTGCTGTGCGTATTTCCATTCAGTTTATGTTAGCATACCTCCATCTACATTCAGAACCTGTCCAGTAACGTATGCAGAAAGGTCAGAAGCAAGGAAAAGACAAGCGTTGGCTACATCTTCTGGTGATCCTCCCCGCTTTAGTGGAATGGCGTCACGCCACCCTTGAACTGTTTTTTCATCTAATTTTTCTGTCATTTCGGTTTCAATGAAACCAGGTGCAATAGCATTGCAACGAATGTTTCTTGAACCCAATTCCAAAGCAACTGACTTTGTAAAGCCAATCATTCCGGCTTTTGAAGCAGCATAATTGGCTTGTCCGGCATTACCTTTTACACCGACTACGCTACTCATATTGATTATAGAACCCTTACGCTGTTTTAACATGGTACGCTGAACAGCCTTTGTCATGTTGAAGACGGATTTCAGGTTGATTTCAATAACTGAATCGAAATCGGCTTCTCCCATTCGCATAAGCAAATTGTCTTTTGTGATTCCGGCATTGTTGATTAGCACATCTATGCCTCCAAAATCTTCCAAAACCTTGGCGACCAATGCTTCTGACTCTTCAAAACTTGCAGCATTGCTTTTATAGGCTTTTGCTTTTACTCCCATTTCGGAAAGTTCTTTTTCCAGTTCCAAAGCAGGCGCCTCACTTGAGCTATAGGTAAAGGCAACATTGGCTCCATGGCTTCCAAACACCTGGGCAATTCCTTTGCCAATGCCTCTACTTGCTCCGGTGATGATTACGTTTTTTCCTTCTAGTAGCTTCATGGTTTGTTCTCTTTTCTAATCGGTTATTTCTCAAATATAGTTGTTGTTTTAGGTATTGGCGTAAAAAAATCCCGTCAGAAACGGGATTTACAATAGTTTTAACGCTCTTTTACGCCATCACTTCCTTGACCTTGGAACCAATCTCGGCGGGTGAATCCACCACGTGAATGCCACATTCTTTCATAATCCGTTTTTTAGCCTGGGCCGTATCATCGCTACCACCTACAATGGCTCCTGCGTGCCCCATAGTCCTTCCGGCTGGTGCCGTTTCACCGGCTATAAAACCTACGATGGGTTTTGAGCTCCCACTTTCTTTATACCATTTTGCCGCGTCGGCTTCAAGTTGCCCCCCGATTTCACCAATCATCACGACACATTCTGTTTCTGGGTCATTGACCAATAACTCAACCGCCTCTCTGGTGGTGGTACCGATAATAGGGTCCCCTCCTATTCCGATTGCCGTGGTGATACCTAACCCTTGTCTTACCACTTGGTCTGCCGCTTCATAAGTCAAGGTACCTGATTTGGAAACAATTCCAACATTTCCCTTCTTAAAAACAAAACCCGGCATGATTCCTACTTTTGCTTCTTCAGGAGTGATTACTCCAGGGCAGTTTGGTCCAATAAGGGTACAATCAAAATCCTTGATGTATTCGTATACCTTGACCATGTCAGCTACTGGAATACCTTCGGTAATGGTAATGATTACTTTTATGCCGGCGCTTGCCGCTTCCATTATGGCATCTGCTGCAAAAGCGGGGGGAACAAAGATAATTGTGGTATCAGCTTCGGCCTCATTTACCGCTTCTTCGACGGTATTGAAAACGGGTTTGCCGAGATGTTCTTGCCCTCCTTTGCCAGGAGTAACTCCACCAACCACATTGGTTCCATATTCTATCATTTGTCCGGCATGAAATGTTCCTTCACTTCCTGTGAAACCCTGAACAATTATTTTTGAATCTTTGTTTACTAAGACGCTCATAATTTTAACTTATTGCTGTGCAAAAATATACTTTGAAGGTCATTCAAACTAACCCTATTCACGAATTCTTTCCAAACTTTTCCAATAACTCGGGAATACGCCTTACATAGGCCATCTGTTTCAATTTTTCCCGAGATTCTTCAGCAGGACTTCCGAAGTAGGTCTTCCCTCCTTCCAATGATTTGGCTATTCCCGTTTGCGCTAGTATCACCGCTTTTTTACCTATGGTAATTCCACTGGTCACACCAACCTGTCCCCACATCGTTACCTCATCTTCCACAACCACACAACCTGCGATTCCGGTATGGGAAGCAATCAAACATTTTTTACCGATTACCGTATCATGTCCCACCTGAATTTGATTATCTAATTTTGAGCCTTCCTTTATGGTAGTATCCCCTGTTACCCCTCGATCAATGGTGCAGGAAGCCCCAATATCCACATTGTTTTCGATGACGACACGCCCTCCAGATAAAAGCTTGTCAAACCCTTCAGGTCGGTTTTTATAGTAAAACGCATCCGACCCCAAAACTGTACCTGCATGTATTGTGACGTTATCTCCAATCACACAATTATCATATATGGCGACATTTGCGTGTATCAAACAATTCTCTCCAATCTTGACATTGTTCCCAATAAAAACGTTGGGTTGAATTATTGTGCCCTTTCCAATACTGGCACTTTCGGAAATTGAATTCTGGGAAGCTTGGAAAGGCTTAAAATGCAGGGTCAACTTGTTAAAATCCCGAAATGGGTCATCGGAAATCAATAAGGCCTTGCCTTCAGGGCATTCGACCTCTTTGTTGATCAAGACAACAGTGGCTGCTGATTGTAGCGCCTTATCGTAATACTTGGGATGGTCAACAAAAACAATATCTCCGTTTTCAACAACGTGGATTTCATTCATTCCTTTAACCGGAAAATCGTCCGGACCGACATACTCCGTTCCAATAAGTTCAGCAATTTCCTGTAAGGTGTGGGTTCTCGGAAATTTCATGGGCTTTATTCCTTTGCACGTTCCATATATGCCCCTTTTTCAGTATCAACTTTTATTTTGTCGCCTTCATTGATAAATAAAGGAACGTTGATGCGCGCACCGGTTTCAACAGTGGCAGGTTTCGTGGCATTTGTAGCCGTGTTTCCCTTTACACCAGGTTCGGTATGGGTTACTTCTAAAATAACACTTGCCGGCATTTCAACAGAAAGTGGCATGCTATCCTCGGTGTTGAAAAGTATAGTTACAATTTCTCCTTCTTTAAGAAGTTCAGGAGCATCCAACGAACTTTTTTGAAGAGAAATCTGGTTATAATCATCGGTATTCATGAAGTGAAACGTATCTCCTTCGGAATACAGATATTGATAGGATCTCGTTTCCACCCGAACATCTTCAATTTTATGTCCAGCTGAAAAGGTGTTATCAATTACCTTGCCCGTAGTCACACTCTTCAGCTTGGTACGCACAAAGGCAGGGCCTTTGCCCGGTTTTACGTGAAGAAATTCCACAATTTTATAAATGTCATGGTTGTATCGGATGTACAACCCTTTTC
The DNA here is from genome assembly GCF_028282265.1 of Allomuricauda sp. Classification (GTDB taxonomy): domain Bacteria; phylum Bacteroidota; class Bacteroidia; order Flavobacteriales; family Flavobacteriaceae; genus Flagellimonas. The sequence goes on along the minus strand of NZ_JANQIH010000136.1, from coordinate 7,576 downwards.
TTATATCTGAAGTATTGGCCATAATATTAATTTGAACTAAAATATCCTTTCATGATACCACGTTGGGAATCCCTAATAAACTGAAGGATCTCATCACGCTCTGGGGTAGCTTCCATTTCTGCTTCTATAATGGAGGCCGCTTGAGTGTTGTTATAGTTTTTTTGGTAGAGGATTCTGTATATATTCTGAATCTCCCGAATCTTATCTGCATCAAAACCACGTCGGCGCAATCCAACAGAATTGATTCCGACATATGATAAAGGTTCACGGGCTGCTTTAACATAAGGTGGAACGTCCTTTCTAACCAAAGACCCACCAGTAACAAAGGCATGATTGCCTATGGAGACAAACTGGTGTACGGCTACCATTCCTGCCAAAACCACATTTTGCCCTATGGTTACATGACCTGCAAGCGTAGAGTTATTGCTGAAAATGCACCCATCGCCTACAACGCAGTCGTGAGCGACGTGACAATAGGCCATAATCAAACAGTTGTTGCCAATAACAGTTTTCATACGGTCTGAAGTACCTTTATTTATAGTAGCACATTCCCTGATTGTTGTGTTATTACCAATTTCCACAGTGGTCTCTTCCCCTTGATATTTTAAATCTTGAGGCATTGCAGATATAATAGCCCCTGGAAAAATGTTGCAATTCTTTCCAATTCGGGCACCTTCCATGATGGTCACATTCGAACCTATCCAGGTTCCCTCGCCAATGGTCACATTATTATGGATGGTGGTAAAGGGTTCTATTACGACATTCTTGGCAATTTTTGCACCTGGATGTACGTATGCAAGCGGCTGATTCATTTAGTGTCCTTTTACTTTTGTGATTTGCGCCATAATCTCAGCTTCGGAAACCAATCTTCCATTGGCATAGGCTCGAGCTTGCATTTGGCATATTCCTCTTCGAATCGGTGACAGTAGGTCCAATTTAAAAATCAAAGTGTCGCCTGGCACTACTTGCTGCTTGTATCTCACGTTATCTATTTTCAATAAGTAAGTCAAATAGTTTTCTGGGTCTGGCACCGTGCTAAGCACCAAAATTCCACCCGTCTGAGCCATTGCCTCAATCTGAAGTACTCCGGGCATAACAGGCGCTCCTGGAAAGTGTCCCACAAAAAAGGGTTCATTCATGGTCACATTTTTAACTCCTATCACGTGCTCCTCTGACAGTTCCATGATTCTATCCACCAATAAAAATGGAGGTCTATGTGGCAGCATCTCCATGATTTGATTGATGTCCTTCACAGGAGGTGCATGCAAATCAACATCAGGAACCGAATTTCGACGTTCTTGCTTTATTATCTTTTGGAGTTTTTTGGCAAACTGTGTATTTACAAAATGTCCAGGTTTGTTAGCTATTACTTTACCTCTGATTCGCGTACCGGCCAATGCCAAGTCGCCTATAACATCCAACAGTTTATGTCGAGCCGCTTCATTGGGATAGTGCAATGTAAGGTTATCCAATATTCCATTGGGCTTGACTGATAATTTCTTCTTATTAAAGGCTTTCTCCAGCTTTTTCATAGTGGATTCAGAAATCTCTTTGTCCACATATACAATGGCGTTATTAAGATCACCTCCTTTAATAAGCCCATGTTCCAGCAACATTTCAAGCTCGTGAAGAAAACTAAAAGTACGGGCGCCGGAAATTTCCGTTTTAAAGTCGGCCAAATTTTCCAAATTGGCATTTTGGGTGCCCAAAACCTTCGTGCCAAAATCGACCATTGTCGTAACTTGATAGCTATCTGCAGGAATTATGGTGATTTCGCTTCCGGTATTTTCATCCTTATAAGAAATCACATCCTTGACCACATATTCTTCACGGTCCAATTCTTGCTCCACAATTCCCGCTTCCTCCAAAGCTTCCACAAAAAATTTGGAAGAACCATCCATGATAGGAGGTTCTGGGGAATCGAGTTCAATAAGGACGTTATCGATATCCAAGCCAACCAAAGCGGCTAAAACATGCTCTGAGGTATGTATTTTTACTCCGTTCTTTTCGAGGTTTGTTCCACGTTGAGTATTGATAACATAAGTGGCATCCGCCTCTATAATAGGCTCGCCCTCCAAGTCAACCCTTTTAAAGGCAAAGCCATGGTTTTCCTTAGCTGGCACGAAAGACATCGTAACATTTTCGCCCGTATGCAAACCAACTCCCTTAAGTGTGACTTTCTGTTGTATTGTGCGTTGCTTAGTGCTAGTCTTCACCACTTTCAACTTTTTTTTCGATGTTGTTTACTTTATTTACCAGTTTAGGAAGGTTCTTAAAATGCACATATGATTTGTTGTAGTCACCATAATTTAATGCCGGTGAACCCTGCAAGACTTCATCATCCTTAATATTTCTTCCTATACCCGATTGCGCTTGAATCCTAACCCGATCTCCGATCGTGATATGCCCTACAATTCCAACCTGACCTCCAATTAAACAGTGCTTTCCAATCTTGGTTGAACCTGCAATACCCGTTTGTGCAGCGATCGCGGTATGTTCCCCAATTTCAACATTGTGCGCTATTTGAATTTGGTTATCCAACTTTACGCCTTTTCTAAGAATTGTGGAGCCCAGAGTGGCCCGATCAATTGTGGTGCCGGCTCCGACATCCACGTTATCTTCAAGAATTACATTACCAGTCTGAGGTACTTTGCTGTATTCTCCATTTTCATTGGGAGTGAACCCAAAGCCATCAGCTCCGATAATGGCTCCACTGTGTATTACACATTCATTGCCGATAATGGATTCTGAATAAATCTTAGCTCCCGCAAAAACTACTACGTTGTCTCCGATGACAACATTGTCGCCGATATAAACGTTGGGATAGATTTTTACGTTATCCCCAATCCTAACATTATCACTCAGGTATGAAAAGGCACCTAAATAAAACCCCTCTCCATAATTTACATTATCACCAATAAAGGTTGGCGACTCCAATCCCGTTTTATTATTCTTGACTTTATCGTAGTACTCCAATAATTTTGAAAACGACTTGTAGGCATCATCTACTTTTATAAGTGTAGTGGAAAGCTCTTGGTCAGGAATAAAATCCTTGTTTACAATGGTTATTGAAGCCTTTGTGGAATAAATAAACGAGGTATACTTGGGGTTAGCGAGAAAAGTTAAAGAACCTTGTTCTCCCTCCTCAATTTTGGACAATTTATGAACGGCAATTTGGGGGTTTCCTTCTACTTCGCCCTCTAAAATACCAGCAATTTGGGTGGCTGTGAATTTCATTGCTGCAAAAGTAACAAAATTTGCCAAACAGCTTATTTAGGATAGCAGAGATAGTGTTTGGTGATGGTCTTTGAAATCGCTCCTACGCCTATGGCCTCCGATTCTTTGGTCAGGTCAACAACCTTTCCGTTCTTTTTGAGCACTTTGATGGCCTGCTTTTTATGATTATAGGCATTATTGGAAACCTCCCCCGAAAAGACAAAATACTGTGCCTCTTCTTCCGATACTCCAAAATCGGCCATTGTTTGTTCCAATCTGTTTTGAATTTTTTCAGGACTGGGCGGACTGTTTTTGATTTTTACATGCAGTAGATTTCTATCCAACAGCATTTGACACATTTTTGATAGAACAAAGTCTTCATGGAAACGCCATGACTTTAAAGCGGCCATTATATCAATATCATCCAACAAAGCAAATTGTGCCAACTGATTTTCACTGATACCTTCTCCTTCTTTTTTACCAAGGAAAAAACTAAGGTTAGAAGGGAATTCTGGATTCGTATCACTTGGGGCGAGTTCTTCAGCCCGTTTCATAATTCTTATCAATAATTGTTCGGCAACCAAACTGGTCTTGTGCAAATAAACCTGCCAGTACATAAACCTACGGGCCATCAAAAACTTTTCAATGGCATATATCGCTTTTTCTTCAACCACCAAATTGTCATCGGTAACATTGAGCATGGAAATAAGTCTTTCCGAATTAATGTTACCTTCGGTGACGCCAGAATAAAAACTATCTCGTTTCAAATAATCAAGCCGGTCCATATCGAGTTGACTGGAGACCAGTTGGTTCATGAAGGGCTTATGATAATCTCCCTTAAATATTTGTATGGCAATATCCAATTCCCCATTAAATTCTTTGTTCAAGGATTCCATGAATCCCAAAGATATTTCCTCGTGCCCTACTCCTTTTATTATAGATGCCTCCAAAGCGTGCGAAAAAGGTCCATGACCGATGTCGTGTAATAGAATCGCACTCAACAATCCCTTTTCTTCTTCCCCAGTGATTTCAACATCTTTTAATCGCAAGATTTGAATGGCCTTCGTCATTAAATGCATACTTCCCAAAGCGTGATGAAATCTAGTATGATGCGCTCCCGGATACACGAGATAAGACATTCCCATTTGGGAAATTCTTCGCAGCCTTTGAAAATAGGGATGGGCAATCAGACGAAAAATAAGTTCATTTGGAGTTCCAATAAAACCGTAAATTGGATCGTTAAAGACTTTGAGCTTTTTGGTCTGCACCAAGGAAGTTTTTTAAGAGCATAAAGATAGGCACTATATGAACAAGATTACAATTTTGTGGGTGGATGATGAAATTGACCTGCTCAAGCCCCATATTCTCTTCCTTGAGAAAAAGAACTATGAAGTAATTACCTGCCAGAGCGGACAAGATGCCCTGGAAGAAATCAGGGAACGCTTCTTTGACATTGTTTTCTTAGATGAGAACATGCCAGGCATCACTGGACTTGAAACTTTAAATGAAATAAAAAAATACGACGCATCCATCCCCGTGGTGATGATCACGAAAAGTGAGGAGGAATACATCATGGATGAGGCTATCGGTTCCAAAATTGCGGATTACCTCATAAAGCCGGTAAACCCCAATCAAATTCTACTTTCCTTAAAAAAGAGTCTTGACAATTCAAGACTCATATCAGAAAAGACCACCGCAAACTACCAGCAAGAATTCCGGAAAATCGCCATGGACCTTTCCATGGTGAACAGCCATGAGGAATGGGTTGAGTTATACAAGAAGTTAATCTATTGGGAATTACAGCTTGAACAAATTGAAGATTCCGGAATGTTCGAAATTCTTGAATCCCAAAAAACTGAGGCCAACTCTCAATTTGGCAAGTTTGTAGATAAAAACTATCGTGACTGGTTCGATAGTGATAATGGTCCTATCATGTCCCACACCTTGTTTCGTAAAATGATTCGACCCGAGCTGGAATCCAACAAAACACTTTTGGTGGTCATAGATAATTTAAGGTATGACCAATGGCTTGCTTTCGAAAAGGTTCTGGGGGCACATTATAAAAAGAAGAAGGAATGTTCTTATTACAGCATTTTGCCCACTGCTACCCAATACGCCCGAAATGCCATTTTTTCTGGACTCACCCCCTCGGATATGGAAAAAAAGTATCCCAACTGGTGGAAGAATGACACCGATGAAGGAGGTAAAAATTTATTTGAAGCGGAGTTTCTTGGAGAGCAACTGAAACGACTTGGCCTGAATCTTAATTGGGAGTACCACAAAATCAATAGTCTAAAACAAGGAAAACAATTGGCCCAAAACTTTAGGTCACAGAAAGATAATGATCTTACGGTTTTGGTCTACAATTTTGTAGACATGCTCTCCCATGCCAAAACCGAAATGGAAGTTATAAAAGAACTGGCCGCCAATGATAAGGCCTATCGTTCACTTACTTTGAGTTGGTTCAAGAATTCGCCACTTCTGGACATCATTCAACAGGCGCAGAGCTTGGGAATGAAACTTATACTCACCACGGATCACGGTACCATTAATGTAAAACATCCTTCAAAAGTGATTGGAGATCGCGAGACCAGTCTGAACCTTCGATACAAAACCGGACGTAGTCTTACGTATGAGGACAAAGATGTTTTGGCCACAAAAAATCCACAGTCCATTCATTTGCCCAACATTAATCTTAGTAGCTGTTTTATTTTTGCCAAGAACGATTTGTTCTTCGCCTACCCCAATAACTATAACCACTATGTAAGCTATTACAGGAATACTTATCAACACGGCGGGGTTTCTTTGGAAGAAATGATTGTTCCTTTTGTAGTTTTGGAGGCCAAATAAAATGACATTGAAAACTACGTTTACATTCCAAGATATTGACCAAGTTGCCCATGAACTTCTAAAACAAACCGAAACCAAGGTCTTGTGTTTTTATGGTGAGATGGGTGCTGGAAAAACGACGCTAATCAAAGCTTTGGTAAAAGAACTGGGTGGGATTGATTTTGCGAACAGCCCTACCTTCGGATTGGTGAATGAATATCATAATGTAAAGGATGAACTTCTTGGATATCATTTTGATTTTTACCGAATAGAAAAAGAAACCGAGGCTATGGATCTTGGGTTTGAAGATTATTTGGCATCTCCAGAATGGATTTTCATCGAGTGGCCGGAGAAAATCTCTTCAATTCTGCCAGAAAATTCAGAAAAGGTGTATTTGCGTTTTATCGATGAAAACACACGTTCAATCGAGTTAAATCCTTGAAGTATTTCTTTACCGTTATCTTCAAATTGTTTATTTATTGTGCAAGTACTTCTCGACAAAATGATCGTTTTTTAAGACAAAATGCAAGTTTTATCGGTGAAGTGTAGGGTAGGTTGAAATATTTTCCTACTTTTGGACTGTAAATGAATTCATTTATTAACCAAAAACTCTTTTACGATGAACACTAAAAAAGTTTTTTTTGGATTACTAGCTGTTGCTTTTTTGGCAATGACTGCTGTGTCAACTGTTACAATCAACACTGACAATTTGGAGGAAGCGCCAAGTATTAAGAAAAAAAGTCAAATTCGATTTTAAAATTGGCTAGTAAAAAAGTGTTAGGCCCTCTAAGAAATTAGAGGGCTTTTTTATACAATAAATTTATCTCATGTAAGTTATGTCTATATGAGCGAAAAAATACGCGTTAAAAGAAAGCTTATAATTGAAGGTCTTTTAACGGTCTTCATTGCGGTTACGCCTATCTTACATTATTGGTGGAAGTATCTTCCTGAAACAGCACAAATAAGCTTTTTGGGAGTTGAATTTACCAGCAATGGGTTTGAAAATGTGGGGCACGCATTTTACTATTACCTCCTTAAGTTAGTTCCACTTCTACTATTGATTATTTGGTTTGTTACATGCAAGCATTGGTGGTATCATGCCATTCTGATTCCTATCGCCATGTATAGCTTTCAATTCTATAGCGTTCTTGCTTATGATTCAGATGCTATTGATGAGAACGAAATACTGTATGTCATAGCTGTCACCATGGTAGTGGTTCCCATTGTATATTTTATTAGGGTAAAACTGGTGGACAAACATGTGCACGGTATTGATTTGGATGCTATGAATACTGAACTTCAAATCTTAAAGGAAAAGGAAGAGCTCCGTAAGGAACGGGAGAAACTGGAGGAACGTCAACACAGCCTTTCCAAAAAAATGTAAATTTGTTTTTATTCCCTAAGCGGAAAAGCAACATTTACATCATATGAACCAACCCTCTTCGCCCTTTAGCAAACAACAACTTTTACCGCAAGAGGAAACCCTTGAAATCTTAAAGCAAAAAGGGGAGCTTTTTATTGGTCTGCCCAA
>NZ_JANQIH010000134.1 GCF_028282265.1 Allomuricauda sp. | reverse complement strand
AACCTGATTTGATCGCCGAAGGATACGGTTACACCCAATTTTTGATAGGTGGAAATATCACCATCATGCTGCTCTTTTTAATCAATGCGATTTTTAGGGGCGCCGGTGACGCTTCCATTGCCATGTGGACCTTGGTGCTCTCTAACGGATTGAACATTATTTTAGATCCCATATTCATTTTCGGATTGGGTCCAATTCCAGAATACGGAGTAATGGGGGCAGGGATTGCCACAAATATTGGTAGGGGCACCGCAGTACTGTTTCAAATCGGAATCTTGTTTTTTGGATGGGGCCGAATCAAGCTGATGCTGAAGGACGTGGTGGTGAACTTCACGGTGATGTTCAACCTCATAAAAGTTTCCATTGGGGGAATAGCCCAATTCTTGATCGGAACTTCGAGTTGGGTCTTTTTGATGCGAATTATGTCCGAATTTGGTAGTGAGGTTCTCGCCGGATACACCATTGCCATTCGGGTTATGCTGTTCACATTGATGCCTTCATGGGGTATGAGCAATGCCGCAGCTACCTTAGTGGGACAAAATCTGGGGGCCAAACAACCTGATCGTGCGGAGACATCGGTATGGATAACTGGAAAATACAACGCGTACTTCATGGGATTTGTTTCTATTATCTATCTCATTTTTGCGAAGAACATCATTTCTCTGTTCAATGATAATGCCAGTGTCGTATCCAATGGCGCACTTTGCCTTCAGGTTATTGCATTGGGTTATGTCTTTTATGCCTACGGTATGGTGGTGACCCAAGCCTTCAATGGGGCAGGGGATACAAAGACTCCGACCAAAATTAACCTGATATCCTTTTGGATTTATCAGTTACCATTTGCCTATTTGGCGGCGTTGAGTTTTGGATGGGGTGCCAAGGGGGTTTTTGTTGCTATAACCTCCGCAGAGGTACTTCTTGCCATCATTGCCATGGTTTGGTTCAAAAAGGGAAAATGGAAGGAAGTTCAAGTATAGTCCGTTTCGTATATTTAGGGAAAATTTATCGGAATGAGTCATTCAAAAAAAGGCTTGAATACGATATGTACCCATGAAGGTGCCCTGGAGGATACCCTTTATAAAGGAGCGACCTCTCCACTGTACATGAGTTCTTCCTATGCTTTTGAAGATGTAGATGTAAAGCGGTATCCCCGCTATTTCAATACACCAAACCAAGAGGCACTGAGTAAAAAATTGGCAGCTTTGGAACATGCCGAAGCTGCCTTGGTTTTTGGTAGCGGAATGGCGGCAATAAGCACTGCTTTTATGGCTTTTTTGAAGGCCGGGGACCATATCGTCTTTCAGCAGACCCTTTATGGAGGAACATACAATTTTGTTGTGACCCACCTTGAGCGATACGGCATTTCATATTCATTCACCGACGGATGGAGCGTTGATAGCTTTGAAAATGCAATTCAATCGAATACCAAGGTTATTTATCTGGAAACCCCATCAAATCCGCTGTTGACCATTACGGATTTACATGGAGTGGCAAACCTCGCCAGAAACAAGAATATCTTGACAATGATTGACAATACGTTTGCCAGTCCCATCAATCAAAACCCAATTGATTTTGGTATTGACATTGTTCTGCATAGCGCCACAAAGTATATGGGAGGACACTCCGATATATGTGCTGGTGCCGTGGCTTCCTCCCAAGAAAATATTGATAAACTGTATCAAACCGCTATTTGTTTTGGAGGGAGTTTGAGCGATTACACGGTTTGGTTGTTGGAGCGGAGTATCAAAACCATGGGGTTACGGGTGAAGGCCCAAAACGAAAATGCCCTTAAGATGGCAGAATATTTAGAATCTAATCCCGATGTTGAAAGGGTGAATTATCCTGGGCTTAAAACGCATCCAGAACATGAATTGGCAAAATCCCAGATGCACGGTTTTGGCGGAATGCTTTCTTTCGAGTTGAAGGAAGAAATCAATGTTTCATTGTTTTTTAAAAATCTACAACTGATTCGACCGTCCATGAGTCTGGCAGGTCTTGAAAGCACAATGATTTCCCCAGTGAAGACATCACACGCCTTAATGAGTCCAGAAGACCGGGAAAAGCAAGGAATACGCGATTCATTGGTTCGATTTTCGTTAGGTATTGAAGATTTCGGCGACTTGGTCAAGGACATAGAAAACGCCATTTCTAAAACAAAATCAGTTTCTTTACCCGTATAAGCATTCATTTATGAAATTGGATATTTTAGTGTTTGGAGCCCACCCGGATGACGCCGAACTTGGAGCAGGAGGTACCATCGCCAAAGAGGTTTCAAGAGGTAAAAAAGTGGGCATCATTGATTTGACCCGAGGAGAATTGGGCACGCGGGGGACTCCCGAGATTAGGGATGACGAATCTGCAAAAGCTGCTGAAATTCTAGGAATCGCGGTTAGAGAAAACATGGAATTCGCCGATGGCTTTTTCATGAATGACAGAGCCCATCAGTCGGAAATCATTAAAATGGTTAGAAAATATCGTCCAGAGATTGTGCTTTGCAACGCCATTGACGATCGACATATTGATCACGCAAGGGGGAGTAAGCTAGTGAGCGATGCCTGTTTTTTAAGTGGATTGGTAAAAATTGATACCAAAATGGAAGGCGAAGACCAGTGGCAAGAACCATGGCGACCAAAAACGGTCTATCATTACATCCAATGGAAAAATTTGGAACCAGATTTCGCTGTTGACGTTTCAAACCATATTGAAAAGAAAACCCAAGCGATAATGGCCTATAGTTCCCAGTTTTTTGATCCTAACAGCGAAGAACCGGAAACCCCCATCAGCAGTAAAAATTTTATTGATAGTGTCAATTATAGAGCGCGTGATTTGGGAAGGCTTGTTGGTGTGGAGTATGCCGAAGGCTTTACAGTGGAACGTTTTTTGGCTGTTGACAACCTCGATTGTTTGATTTGATCAACTGGCCTGTTGATACTTCTTCTCAGCTTTGGGCAGGGTGAAGAAGAAAGACGAACCCTTACGAAGTGTACTTTCAACCCAAATTTGTCCTTTGTTTTTAAGAATCATCTCTTTACAAAGTGATAAGCCGAGCCCGGTACCCCTTTCGTTGTTTGTACCGTAGGTGGTGATGTTGCTGGTATCGGCAAATATTTTCTTTTGTATTTCCTTGTTCATTCCTATACCGGTGTCCCGTATCATTATCTGCCACGAGTTTTCCTTCTCTTG
>NZ_JANQIH010000094.1 GCF_028282265.1 Allomuricauda sp. | reverse complement strand
GAATTGGTTGGCCAATGCCAATGACTGGAATCTTTCGCGTTCGCGTTATTGGGGAGTGCCCCTTCCTATTTGGAGAACTGAGGACGGAAAAGAGGAGATAATCATAGGCTCTGTGGAAGAGCTTAAAACAGAAATGTCCAAAGCGGTCTCGGCGGGATTCATGAAAGAAGACCTTTTTGCCGATTTTGTGATTGGCGATATGACAGAAGCCAACTATGAAAAAGTTGATTTGCACAAAAACATCGTAGATGAGGTCACTTTGGTTTCACCATCAGGGAAACCCATGAAAAGGGAATCTGATTTGATTGATGTTTGGTTTGATAGTGGTTCCATGCCTTATGCCCAATGGCACTATCCTTTCGAAAATAAGGAAATGATTGATGAGGGTGAAGCGTTTCCTGCTGATTTCATCGCGGAAGGAGTGGACCAGACAAGAGGTTGGTTTTACACCTTGCATGCAATCTCCACCATGGTATTCGATTCCATTTCGTACAAAAATGTCGTATCCAACGGTTTGGTCTTGGACAAGGACGGTAAAAAGATGTCCAAGCGATTGGGCAATGCCATTGATCCGTTTGTAACTTTACCTGAGCATGGCGCAGACGCCACCAGATGGTACATGATTTCCAACGCGAATCCATGGGACAACCTGAAGTTTGATTTGGAAGGGGTCGTCGAGGTGAAGCGTAAATTCTTTGGAACGCTTTATAACACATACTCGTTTTTTGCGCTTTACGCCAATATTGATGAATTTCAATTCAGTGAGGCCGAAATTCCTCTAAAAGAAAGACCAGAAATAGACCAGTGGATACTTTCTGAACTTCATTCCCTGATTAAAAAGGTGGATGAGGCCTATGCCGACTACGAAGCCACAAGGGCATCACGATTGATTTCTGACTATGTTCAGGAAAATCTGAGTAACTGGTATGTACGTTTGAGCAGAAGACGTTTCTGGAAGGGGGATTATCAGCAAGATAAAATCTCAGCATATCAAACTTTATATACCTGTTTGGCAACGGTTGCGAAGCTTTCAGCTCCTATAGCACCGTTCTTTATGGACCGCTTGTACAAGGATTTGAATGCCGCCACGGGTAAGGAAGAATTTGAAAGTGTTCATTTATCTGATTTTCCAAAGTTTGACACCGCGAAAGTAAACCAACCTTTGGAAGGGAAAATGCAAATGGCACAGAAGGTTTCGTCCTTGGTCCTTTCCATTAGGCAAAAGGAGAAGATAAAGGTGAGACAACCACTTCAGAAAATCATGATCCCGGTATTCGATGAGGTTCAGAAAACCGAGATTGAGGCAGTTTCTGATTTGATAAAATCCGAAGTGAATGTCAAGGAGATTGAATTATTGGATGATGCCTCTGATATTTTAGTAAAGAGAATAAAGCCAAACTTTAAGGTTTTAGGCCCTAAATTTGGCAAAGAAATGAAAGCTATAGCTGCCGAGGTTGCAAAGTTTGGTCAAGAAGATATCCAAAAAATAGAGCGCGAAGGCGAATTAATGCTTGATTTAGAAAATAAAAATATTATTTTACAGTTAACCGATGTAGAAATCAGTTCGCAGGATATCGAGGGGTGGCTTGTGGCCAGCTCAGGTCCCTTGACTGTAGCATTGGATGTTACCATAAACGATACGCTTAGACAAGAGGGTATTGCCAGGGAATTGGTAAACCGTATTCAGAATCTTAGAAAAGAATCGGGTTTTGAGGTTACCGATAAAATAGACATTAAAATACTGAAAGACGGTTTTGTGGAGAATGCGGTTTCCAGCAATGAGGAATACATCAAAACGGAAACGCTCACTGCAGAATTGAATTTCGAGGAAAATTTGGAAGAAGGCGTGGCTATCGCCTTTGATGAAGTAAATACAAAATTATTTATCCAAAAACATTAGGAAATGGCACAAGAGTTAAAAGTTAGATATTCGGATAAAGATCTAGAAGAATTCAGAACCTTGATCGAGGAAAAAATAGAAAAAGCCAAAAAGCATTTGGACCTGTTGAAGAGTTCGTATATGAATGACGGCAACAATGGTACGGATGATACTTCCCCAACATTCAAGGCTTTTGAAGAAGGTTCGGAAACCATGAGCAAAGAGGCCAACACCCAATTGGCCATTCGCCAAGAAAAGTTCATCCGTGATTTGAAGAATGCCCTGTTGCGGATTGAGAACAAAACATATGGCATTTGCAGGGTTACCGGCAAACTGATCAATAAAGAACGTCTGAAATTGGTTCCACACGCAACCTTGAGCATCGAGGCGAAGAACATGCAGAAATAGAGTAGTCTAAGCCAGCTTTTTTATGAAAAGGCTTCTGGTTTTTGTTTTGCTTGCAGGTTTCACATGCAGGGTAACGGCCCAAAAACAGGTACGAAAGACCCTTCTTAACGATAGAACCGAATCCATTTTGGTGGCCACCGAAAACTGCTTTGAGGTTTCCCTGGAAACCGTGAAAGGGAACGAGCTTCGTGTAGAGGCAGAAATTGAAGGAGAATACGCCAAAAACCTTATTGTAAATCTTGAAGAAGAAGGGACTTCGGTTTTGGTAAGTGCCGGATTTCAACCCGGATTTTCATTTCCCAACGACAAACTGAGCGCACACAAAGTGATTTCAATTACTATGAAGATTGTAGTTCCTGAGTACAAAAGGGTTAAGGTATATGGAACAAATACCCATGTTTCGGCAAAAGGGAATTATGATAGTTTGAATGTTTTACTGGATGATGGAGAGTGCCACATTATTGATGTTGGTGAGAATGTTGACGTGGCTACCCAGAAGGGGAACATTTGGCTAAGCGCTACTTCAGGGGTCATAACCGCTGAAAGTAGTTACGGAGAAGTGTTTACCAAAGCAATTCCAAAGGGAGATAACCACTATGTTTTGAGCACTAAAGAAGGCAATATCTACTTGAACAAAACAAAATAATATCCCTACTTTTGCCCAATCTTTTTAAACAGGATGAGCTTAAAAAAATCCCTCATAGTTATTGCCGCTGTACTGCTGGTAGACCAGATTAGCAAAATCTACATAAAAACGCATTTTGAATATGAGGAATATGTTAAAGTGTTCTCATGGTTTAAAATCTATTTCATTGAGAATTCTGGAGCAGCATGGGGTACCAAGCTAAGCGATTTTTTACCAATATCTGAATCATCAGGTAAACTGATATTGACCATTTTTAGGCTTTTTGCCATTGGGGGGATAGGCTATTGGCTCTGGGACATCATAAAAAAGCAATCTCCTAGAACTTTGATACTGGCCGTGTCTCTTATTTTCGCAGGCGCCTTGGGAAACATTATTGATTCTGTTTTTTACGGGGTACTTTTTGATGACAGTTACAATCAGGTTTCAACACTTTTTACCGACAATCCCTATGGTAAGCTTTTTCACGGGAGAGTAGTTGATATGCTCTATTTTCCAATCGTGGATACGACTTGGCCCGAATGGACGCCCTTTTTTGGTGGCAAAGCATTCCGCTTTTTTGAACCGGTGTTTAATGTAGCCGATACGGCCATCAGTACCGGGGTCGGAATTTTGATTGTTTTCAATAAAAAGGCCTTTCCAAAATCCGAAAAGAAAAAAGGAGATTAAAATTTGTACACCTCTTCGGGTGTGACACAGTAATCCAACCTAACATCATTAGTATTGATATCTTCAATACGATTCTTTTCAGGAGGATAAAATGACAATCCGATTTTTAGGGTTTCAGGCCTGCATTTTTGTAATAAATTGTCATAAAACCCTTTCCCATAACCCACTCGATTACCAAAAACATCATAGGCCAGCAAAGGCACAAATACCACATCTATCTTCGATTCGTCCACTTCTATTCCCTCTACAGGTTCTGGAATGTTCCATTTGTTTAGTTTTAGGGCGGTATTGTCTTGTAAAAGATATTGGGTCATGGAATGGTCGCCCGTAACTTTGGGAACTACCAGACTTTTGTCCTTTCCTTGCAACAAGGTTATCAATGGATGTGTGTCAACTTCCTTATTTTCAGTGATGCTCAGAAAAACATGGAAATAAAAAAAATCCCACATAGGGATTGTAAGAATATTGTTGGTTAAGTGTACACTTTTAATCGAAATTTCCTCAGTGCCTAAAGCATTGCGGAGTCCTCGATATTTTTTTCTTAGTTCATGCTTCAACATTAAGGATGTTGAAATAGGTTTGGGGTGTTTCGGAAAGCAATTTTATTGCTCTTTGGCAGACAAAGAGAAAAAGATTTTGAAGAAAAGCATCAAAATCAAATACATTCCCAAAACGATTATATAATTCTCCATTAAATTATCCTTTTGATAGGATTAAAAATAGGTAAATAAATTGGAAACAATACCACGAAATGCACTTTTTATCGATGAAAGACACCTTTTTTAGCAACAGTTTAACATTTAGGCCAGAACTTTAAACATCTTTAGGCTTTTGTTAAACAAAATCATGGGCTTGAAGGTAATTTCTTTCAAAAACATGATGTGCGAACCGTTTTGGCAAAATGGTTTTTAACATTTCTTGAGATTATGAAAATCCTTTTAGAAAATGGCATTGAGCTATTCCAGAAACATCAATTTTATGGGGCGATATGTCAATTTTAACGAAAAACCCTTTTATTTAACTGTAATTTTGCTAAGCATTTTTCTTTTGATTACCCTATGCTGAATTCTGCAATTGAAATTCAAATAAGTGCCCTTCCTCACAATCCGGGAGTGTATCAGTTTTTTGATGAGAATGGAAAAATCTTGTACGTTGGAAAAGCAAAGGACTTAAAGAAAAGGGTTTCCTCTTATTTTGTGAAGAATCACGAATATGGTAAAACCCGGGTGATGGTCAAGAAAATCAGGACAATCCGTCACATTGTGGTAGCCACCGAGTCTGATGCTCTCTTATTGGAGAATAACTTGATCAAAGAGCATCAACCCCGATATAATGTTTTGCTCAAAGATGATAAATCTTATCCTTGGATTTGTATCAAAAATGAAAGGTTTCCTAGGGTTTTCCCCACTCGGAAGTTGATTAAGGATGGCTCTGAATATTATGGTCCGTATACAAGCATGAGAACCGTAAGGACCCTGCTGGACCTTGTGAAGAGTCTTTACCCCTTGAGAACCTGTAATTATGATCTTTCCGAAGAAAAAATAAACGCCGGTAAGTACAAAGTTTGTTTAGAATACCATTTGGGAAATTGTAAGGGCCCTTGCGAGGGACTACAATCTGCCGAAGAATACCATGGACAAATAACCCATGTTCGCGATATTATCAAAGGGAATTTCAAAAGTTCGCTCCAGCACTTTAAAATCCAAATGAAACAGAAAGCCGAAAACATGGAATTTGAAGAGGCTCAACGCATCAAGGAAAAAATCGAAATTCTTGAAAACTATCAGGTTAAGTCTACTGTGGTAAATCCCAAAATCAACAATGTTGATGTTTTCACGATTATTTCCGACGAGACTCATGGATATGTGAATTTTCTCCAGCTCTCCCATGGTTCAATAACCCAATCGCATACCCTTGAGATTAAGAAAAAATTGCAGGAGACCGATGAAGACTTACTTCAATTGGCCATTATTGAGCTTCGGCAAAGGTTCAATTCGAATTCTAGGGAGATTTATCTTCCCTTTCCCGTGGTTGTTGAAGAAAACCTAAAGATTACCGTGCCAAAGCTAGGAGACAAAAAACGCATAATGGAACTTTCTGAGCGTAATGCGAGGTTTTTTCGACAAGACCGTTTTAAACAAATTAAGGTTACCGACCCAGATCGGCATACTAAAAGGATTATGGCACAGATGAAGGCTGATTTACGACTGTCGGAGGAGCCCGCGCATATTGAATGTTTCGACAACTCCAATATTCAAGGCAGTAATCCTGTGGCAGCGTGCGTAGTCTTTCGCAATGGTAAACCGTTTAAGAAGGACTATAGGCATTTTAATATAAAAACTGTTGAAGGCCCAGATGATTTTGCCAGTATGGAAGAGGTGGTTTTTCGTAGATACCGAAGATTACTTGATGAGGATGAGAGTTTACCACAGCTCATTGTAATCGATGGAGGAAAAGGACAATTGTCCTCAGCGCTAAAGAGTTTGGAAGTACTTGGGCTAAGGGGCAAAATAGCCATTATTGGCATAGCTAAGCGTTTAGAAGAAATCTTTTTTCCCGACGACCCCATTCCGTTATATCTGGATAAGAAATCAGAGACCCTTAAAATCATTCAACAATTAAGGAATGAGGCCCACCGATTTGGAATTACCCACCATAGAAACCGAAGAAGCAAAAGCGCCATAAACTCAGAATTGGAGGGCATTGAAGGGATTGGCAAAAAGACAGCGGAACAACTGCTACAAAGTTTTAAATCGGTGAAACGAATAAGAGAGGCATCGGTTGAGAGTTTGGCCGAAAAGGTTGGTCTGTCCAAAGCAAAAAAAATATATGACACTTTTCATTAGCAAAAGAATATGAAGTACCGATTGGCTTTTATGACTTTTTTCTTCCTGATTGCGAATGGTTTGGCGCAGACAGGCAATGAAGAAGATATTAAGGTAGGATTGGTCCTAAGTGGAGGTGGTGCAAAAGGATTGGCCCATATTGGAGCTTTAAAGGTAATTGAAGAAACTGGGGTAAAGGTCGACTATATCGGTGGCACTAGTATGGGGGCAATCGTTGGCGCATTGTATGCCTCAGGCTATTCGGCATTTGAACTGGATTCAATTTTTAACGTGACCGATTTTTCCAGTCTTATTCAGGACAATGTGCCAAGGAGCGCCAAGACTTTTCATGAAAAGGATAATTCGGAACGTTATGCCTTGGGTCTTCCCTTCGACAATTTCAGTGTGTCTTTCCCTCAAGCCATTTCAGGAGGACAAAATATTTATAACGAATTGGTACGGCTCCTTTATCATGTAAAAGATGTACAAAACTTCAAAAACCTCCCTATACCCTTTTTATGTATGGCCACCAATGTAGAAACAGGAGAGGAGGTTCTGTTGGACAAGGGCTATCTGCCCGAAGCCATTATGGCAAGCGGCACATTTCCATCATTGTTCGAACCCGCTGAGATTGAGGATGAAATTTTAATTGATGGTGGGGTCGTAAATAACTACCCTATTGATGAGGTAAAACAAATGGGGGCAGATTTTATTATAGGGGTTGACGTGCAACATGGACTTGCCACACGCGAATCCCTTACCTCAGCTACTGAGATATTGCTCCAAATAAACAATTACAGAACGGTTAATGATATGAGAGGAAAATCTGAGGGCACCGATATCTACATTCGACCTGATATAGATGAGTTCTCGGTAATTGATTTTGAGAGAGGAGCTGACATAGTGCTAAGTGGTGAGACGGGCGCCCTACGAAAAAAGGAAGAGCTACTGAACTTGGCTCAACGCCAAAGTAAGCCCAGCAGAGATGCAGATCGAATAGCAACTATGGACAGCTTGACCATAAATCGCCTCATTATCAAGGGGAATGACCGTTACACACGAGGTTATATCAAGGGAAAATTACGGTTTAGTTTGGGGGAAGAAATTCCGTTTGAAAAACTAAAACAAGGGATCAATAACCTTTCTGCGACCGGAAATTTTAAGGCTATCCGCTACCAATTGGTTTCTAATGGACTGGGTACCGATCTCATACTTAAACTTCGTGAGAATGAGACTAAGATGTTCATTAAAATGGCTGCCCATTATGACGATTTGTACAGAAGTGCTGCGCTAATCAATTTGACCAAAAAGAATTTTTTACTTAAGGATGACGTAGCTTCGTTCGACTTCATTTTAGGAGACCATATTCGATACAATATGGAATATTATATCGACAAGGGCTTCTATTGGAGTTTTGGAATAAACTCAAGCTTTAACAGTTTCGATCAAGACATAGACTTTGGTTTGATACGATCGAATTTTCAGGTTCCTGATGACCCCAATATCAGGGAAATTGACCTTGATGTCAGTGATTGGACCAATCAAATCTATTTGCAGACCGTTTTGCGCGAAGAATTTGCATTCACTTTAGGGATAGAACACAAGCTGTTGAGATATAGTACAAGGACTTTGAATGAGTTCATTGAAAGCCAGGAAGAAGGATTGGTACTTACTGGTTCGGATCGTACTTTTTTTGAGGACTCGAACTATTTCAGTGCTTATGGTAAGATTATTCTTGACACCTACGATGACAAATATTTTCCTACTAAGGGTATCTTTTTTGACAGTGATTTTCATTTGTATCTGGTTTCTTCCGATTTTAACGATAACTTCAAAGAGTTCTCCATTGGTCAAGCAAGGATAGGAACAGCGTTTTCCCTTTTCCATAATCTGCATCTCAATTTAGAGACTGGTGGAGGTTTTAAATTGGGCACTTCCAACGTAACTTCCTTCGATTTTGTTCTCGGAGGTTATGGAAATGACCTCTTGAATAACTTCATTCCATTCTTCGGATATGATTTTTTAAGCCTTCCCGGAAATAGTTTTGTAAAGGCATTTGGTAGATTGGACTTTGAATTTGCTCCCAAAAACCACTTGATGTTCTCTGCAAATTTTGCCAATGTTGAGGATGATCTTTTTAGAACGGGTGAATGGTTTACAGAACCTACCTTTAGTGGTTTTGGTTTGGGATACGGCCTTGAATCCTTTCTTGGACCCGTTCAAATTTTCTATAGTTGGTCGCCCGAAACAGATAGTGACAATATATTTATAAGTGTTGGGTTCTGGTTTTAGAACGTTTTTCGATTTCTTAAAACCGAAATGTTAAACAAACCCGCTCTTTTATTGAAACGCCAAAACATTTAACCTTTCGCAAAAAAAGACAAAAAGTATAGTTAAAGTCCGTTAAAAACTTATTTTCCTACAAAACCTTGATGTATCTTTACTAAACATAAGGGGTGGTTCCCTTATAACTTTAAGTATTGGTTTTTCATAATTTAAAGTTTGGTTGGTTATTTAGGAAAAGCCCAGTTCTCTTACTGGGCTTTTTTTATTTGTCTTTTTTGGAACGGCTTTTGTTTAAGGAATTGTAAAAAAGACAAGCTAGAACGCTGATTTTAGTAATTTTACATCAATTTGTTGAACCATGAAGAAAATTTGTATCCTACTTTGCATTCTTTTTTCGACCTCACTGTCGGCACAGAACGGCCATTCTGCATTTAAACCTGGGGAGTGGCTCAAGTTTAGAATCCACTACGGCTTTTTGAACGCGAGTTATGCCACGTTGAATCTTACTTCCGACAAAGTTGACAGTATTCCGGTGTACCACGTTGTTGGTAAAGGAAAGACCACAGGTTTTGCCAGTATCTTTTTTAAAGTGGACGACACCTTTGAAAGCTATTTTGATAAAAAAGATGGTAGGCCCTATCGCTTTATTCGTAAAACTAATGAAGGCGGGTATACCAAGGATATCGAAATCGATTTTTACTACGATGAAAAGAAGGCAATTCTTAAGGATAATGAAAGTGGAGAAGAACTCGACATAGAAGTGCATAACCGCATTCAAGATTTGTTGTCAGCAAGTTACTATCTGCGAGACCGTTACCAATTTGATGACTTTACAGAAGGACAATCCATTAATATGGACATGCTTTTTGATGACGACGGAGTGTTTAAGTTCCGTTTGAAATATTTGGGCAAAGAAGTTTTAAGGACGAAGTTTGGTAAAGTAGAATGCCTTAAATTTAGGCCGTTGGTTCAGTCGGGGCGGGTATTTAAAGAAAAGGAAAGCCTTACCCTTTGGGTTTCAAACGATTTAAACAAAATACCTATTCGCATCAAGGCTGATTTGGCGATTGGTTCCCTTAAGGCCGACTTGGATGCCTTTAACGGACTTAAGAACCAATTCAAGATTATTATGAATTGAAAGAAGTGTATTGAATGAACATGGATGACCACATTGAGTCCCAAATCAATAAACTAGAAGAAAAATATAAAAACTCCGGACAAGACCTAAGCTCTTACCTTGATGGCTTATTGTACCAAAGATATCTGACCTATTGGGATTATATCCATTTAGATACGCTGCTCAGCATTCAAGTACCCAGAACGCATTTCCCCGATGAGGAAATTTTCATTCTTTACCATCAAATCACCGAACTGTACTTTAAACTTATCCTGCACGAGCAAAAACAGATTGTGGAGGACAAGTCCCAAGACATGGGCTTTTTTATAGAAAAGGTACGGCGAATCAATAGCTATTTCAGAGCTTTGATTTCTTCATTTAGCATTATGATCAAGGGCATGGAGCGCGAGCAGTTTTTGCGTTACCGTATGGCATTGTTGCCTGCCAGCGGATTTCAATCAGCGCAATACCGAATGATAGAA
Source organism: Allomuricauda sp. (assembly GCF_028282265.1). Taxonomy (GTDB): domain Bacteria; phylum Bacteroidota; class Bacteroidia; order Flavobacteriales; family Flavobacteriaceae; genus Flagellimonas. The sequence continues at coordinate 34,385 of NZ_JANQIH010000094.1, read as the reverse complement.
ATTTACGCTACTCCGTTGGAAAACCTTGTGCACCCTTCCGAACGGGATTCCTTTTCCAATAAAGACAGCATAGAAGAGTTGTTTGAGCATATCTATTGGAAAAAAGGAGCCACAGATCTTGGAACTGGGGAGAAAACCCTGACACTGAAACAATTTGAATTTAGATACACTCCTAGATTGTTGAGAATTTCAAATCAGGTCAAGAATAGCACCATATATCACAAGTATCTTCAATTACCGGAAAAGGCAAAAAATAATCCTGACCTGATAAAATCCCTTAAAGAGCTCGATGTCAATGCCAATGTAAACTGGCCGTTGATGCATATGGGTTCCGCATACCGTTATTTGGCCAAGGAAAAATCAGAAGTGGAAGCTACCGGAGGTACTAATTGGAAAGAGTATCTCCCCCCAAGTTTTCAGAAAATAATATTTTTCCCAACTTTGCATTCAGAAAGTGAGAAAGAAGACTGGGGCAAACAGTGGGTTGAGCACATCTTTAACCCGGCAAATAAGGGGCATTAGTTATGTACAAGTATTGGGGCATTGTTTTACTATTTGTTTTTTTCGTTTCATGTAAGGAAACCAAAAAGATAGAACCTATCGAAGTGGCAGAGATTCCTATCGTAGAACCTGTCAAAAAAATATATGGTTTTGATTTCGACCAATTTCAGGTCGTCCACGACACGGTAAAACGAGGTGATAGCTTCGGAAAATTAATGCTTCAAAACCATGTCGATTATCCCAAAATTGTTACAATTTCTGAGAAGTACAAAGACAGTTTCGATGTTAGACGGATTAAGGTAGGTCAACCCTATACCATATTAAAATCGAAGGACACCCTCGAAAAGGCTGAGGTTTTTATCTATGAAAATGATAGAATCAATTATACAGTAGTCGATTTACGCGACTCGGCCGTTGCTTACAAGAGCCGAAAAAAAGTAAGATACTTACAAAGGGAAGTGGCCGGGGAGATTAAAAGTTCCCTTTCCCAAACATTGGACAGTTTAGGAGTCGACTATATGGTAACGATTAACCTGTCGGAAATCTATGCCTGGACCATCGATTTCTTCAGGTTGGAAAAAGGAGATAAGTTCAAGATTCTTTTTAAGGAAAAATATATTAACGATAGCATTTATGCGGGTGTTGAACCTATTGAGGCCGCATTTTTTGAACACAAAGGAAAACCGGTCTATGCATTTCCCTACGTAACCGATTCGTTGAAGCAAATTTTGGACTATTTCGATGATGATGGAAATAACTTGCGAAGCACGTTCCTAAGAGCACCCATAAAGTTTGGCTACCGATTGTCTTCCCGATATAATTTGAAACGTCGTATCGCCTACTACGGATACAAAGTAAGACCACATAAGGGGACCGATTATGCAGCTCCCATCGGAACCCCGATTATAGCAACAGCAGACGGTACGGTAACCGAATCTACGCGGCGTGGAGGTAATGGCAAGTATGTAAAAATCAGGCATAACGGGACATATAGCACGCAATACCTCCACATGAAAAAGCAAGCTGTAAAACGCGGTGAATTCGTGCGGCAAGGTGATGTTATCGGTTGGGTTGGTATGACGGGAAATACAGGTGGACCACACGTATGCTATCGATTTTGGAAGAATGGTACCCAGGTTGACCCTTTGAAAGAGAAATTACCGGCGGCAGAACCCATTGCCGACTCTCTCAAAACAGGATTTTTAGAACACATTGCACCAATAAAGCAGCAACTCGATTGCATCGAGTTCGATATCCCCGAAAAGGTAGATGAAACCCTATTAACCCTTAATGAGCAAAATGGCACTGACCAAAACGAATCCTACAACAACTAAAGCCTGGAAAAACCTTGAAGCGCATTTTCAAGTCGTCAAAAGCGAACACCTAAAAACACTCTTCGAAAAAAACCCAGACAGGGCAGACCAATTTTCCATAAAATGGGAAGACTTTTTGGTCGATTATTCCAAGAACAGAATTACCAACGAAACAATGTCATTGCTGTTGGCGCTTGCCGAAGAGGTTGGGTTAAGGGATGCAATAGACAAATACTTTTCTGGAGACTTGATCAATGAGACAGAGAATCGAGCGGTATTGCATACGGCTTTAAGGGCAGGTGAGGATGAGACAGTTTTGGTTGATGGTGAAAATGTGATTCCTGAAGTATCCGCGGTTAAAGAAAAAATTGAAAAACTGTCCAAAGCGGTCATTTCAGGTGAAAAAAAGGGATATACAAATAAGACTTTTACCGATATCGTCAACATCGGTATTGGTGGTTCCGATTTAGGTCCCGTTATGGTAACCGAATCCCTCAAGTTCTACAAGAACCATTTAAGGACCCACTTTGTGAGCAATGTAGATGGTGATCACGTACAAGAGGTTTTAAAGGAACTCGACCCCGAAACCACCCTGTTCATAATCGTTTCAAAATCCTTCACTACCCAAGAAACACTGAGCAATGCATTGACCATCAAGGATTGGTTTCTTCAAACGGCGCAAGAGTCAGATGTGGCCAAACATTTTATTGCGGTTTCCACCAACTTGGAAAGAATTGATGAGTTTGGTATTGCCGAAGAAAATGTTTTTCCAATGTGGGATTGGGTTGGAGGCCGCTTTTCGCTCTGGAGTGCTGTCGGATTGTCCATATCCCTGTCAGTAGGATATAACAATTTTGAAAAGCTATTGGAAGGAGCTCGTAAAATGGACCACCATTTTAAGAATGCTCCTTTTTCTGAAAACATTCCAGTTGTTTTAGGATTGCTGACCATTTGGTATAACAACTTCTTTAGGGCAGAAACCGAAGCAATAATTCCATACACCCAATATTTGAGTCGTTTTTCAGCATATCTACAGCAAGGTATTATGGAAAGCAACGGGAAAAGCATGGATCGCGCTGGAAACAGGGTAGGTCATGAAACGGGAACCATTATCTGGGGAGAACCGGGCACCAATTCGCAACATGCCTTTTTTCAATTGATTCATCAAGGCACAAAACTGATTCCTACAGATTTTATTGGGTTTAAAAAATCACTGTATGACAATGTAGATCATCATAATAAACTGATGGCAAATTTCTTTGCCCAGACCGAGGCCCTTATGAATGGCAAGACCGAGAGCGAGGTTAAAAAGGAATTGGAATCGCAGGGAACTGCCATGGAGAAAATAAAAACCTTGCTCCCTTTCAAGATTTTTGAAGGAAATAAACCTACAAATACCATACTGATTGAAAAACTCACCCCCGAAAGTCTAGGTGCCCTTATAGCCCTGTATGAGCACAAAATATTTGTACAAGGGATAATTTGGAACATATTTAGTTACGACCAATGGGGCGTAGAATTGGGTAAACAGTTAGCCAAAAACATACTTTCCGATATTGAAAATTCCGAAATTGGCAATCACGACCCTTCCACTTTAAAACTTTTGCAATTTTTTAAGAATTGATTAAAGATTTGGCAAAAAACCCTCAGACATAAGTGCTTGATTTAAAATAGCTTAAGTCGTCTCCCGATGTAGACGAACCCCCTATTTCTTAACATTCTCTTAATGTTAATAAAGATTAAATGCAAGACTTTTGCAGCGCTATTTAATCAAATTAAGAACTGTAAAATGAAGAAAATCTACTTAGCCATAGCAGCGATTTTGGTATCAGCTATGGCATTTTCGCAGGGGGTTACCACTTCTTCCATGGGAGGAAAGGTAACCGACAACACTGGTGAGCCCCTTCCTGGTGCCAGTGTGGTTGCAGTACACGAACCTTCAGGAACTACGTACGGAGCAGCTACCGATTTTGACGGTTTCTACCGTATTTCAGGTATGAGAACCGGAGGTCCTTACAAGATTACTATCTCCTATATCGGATTCAACGAAGATATAAGGGAAGGTGTATTTTTAAACTTAGGCCAAACAGAGAGAATAAGCTCTCAGTTATCTGAGTCTGCCACAGCTTTGGAGGAAGTTATTATCGTAGCCCAAACAGGAGGATTATTCGACTCTGGAAAAACGGGGGCGGAAACCAACGTTAGCTCAAGGCAGGTAAATAATTTACCTTCCATTTCGCGGAACATTGCAGATTTTGCAAGATTGACACCACAAGCCAAGGTGACCGGAGATGACGTTATCTCAATCAGTGGTCAGAACAACCGTTTTAATGCCATTTATATTGACGGAGCCGTAAACAATGATGCCTTTGGTTTGGCCGGTAATGGTACAAACGGAGGTCAAACAGGTGTTAGTCCTATTTCTCTTGATGCCATTGAGTCTTTCCAAATCAATGTGGCCCCTTTTGATGTACGCCAATCTGGATTTGCGGGAGGTAGTATCAACGCGGTTACCCGATCAGGAACCAATAAATTCATAGGATCAGCCTACGCACTTTTTAGAAATGAGAATTTATCCGGTAAGACACCGGTTGACCTTGTTGGAGACGACGGAGAACGTGAAAAGTTAGATGAGTTTACAGCGAATACTTACGGGGTAAGACTTGGAGGCCCTATAATCGAAGACAAACTTTTCTTCTTTATTAACTACGAAAGACAAGAAGTTGAAACCCCCCAACCATTCGATATTACAACATATCGAGGAGATGCAACCCAAAGTGATCTACAAGGACTGAGTGATTTCTTGGTAAGCAACTTTGGCTATAATCCTGGAACTTTCGAAAATAGTATAGCGACTTTGACGAGTGATAAATTGATCGCAAAGCTTGACTGGAATATCAATGATAAGAATAAGTTGTCTTTCCGTCATAGTTATGTAAAAGCTGTTGAATTTGATGCGGCTGCTTCAAATACGGGAAGAATTAACTTCTTGAACCGTTCTCTTAATTTCGAATCCATTACCAATTCATCCGCTTTGGAATTGAACTCCCAAATTGGGGACAACATGTCGAATAACCTTGTTTTTGGCTACACGAGGGTTCGTGACGATAGAGATCCATTTGGTGACCCTTTTCCTTCAGTACAAATCTTTGATGCAGCAGGAACGTCTATCAATTTTGGGTCAGAGCCTTTTTCTACCGCGAATGTTCTAGATCAAGATATTTTTACCTTTACGAATAATTTTCAAATTTATTCAGGACGTCATACTATAACAATTGGAACCAACAACGAATACACATCGGTAAGAAACGTATTCTTCCGTCAAAATTTTGGGGATTATCGATTTAGTAGCCTTACCGATTTCTTGACGGGTGAATTGGCGAATAGATATCGTCATGGATATTCTTTAATTGGAGGTTTCGGAGACGATTCAGAAGGTGCTGCCGAGTTTAACATATTCCAATTTGGACTTTATGTTCAAGACGAAGTAGACATTACCGACAATTTCAGATTTACTGCGGGTCTTCGTATCGATGTTCCTTATTGGGAAGACGGTCGTGAAAACGAAGACTTCAACACCAGAACGGTAGCTTTACTTGAAGCTAACGGAAGAGATTTAGAAGGCGCTCGAGTTGGGCAAGGTATTGATCCCAATGTGCATTTTTCGCCAAGAGTAGGGTTCAACTGGGATGTAAAAGGGGATAAATCTACCCAGATACGTGGAGGGTTAGGAATATTCACTTCCCGAGTGCCATTGGTATGGCCAGGGGGTCAGTATACCAACAATGGTGTTTCCACTGGTTTTATCCAGAGAACAACTGGGGATGGACCTGTACCTGTATTTAACCCAGATCCAAACACCCAGCTACAAGATCCACCACAAGGTTCGGGATCGGTCGGTGGTCAAATTGACTTATTTGCAAAGGACTTTAAACTACCGCAAATCTTTAAGACCAATATAGCGGTGGATCAAAGGTTACCCTGGGACATGATTTTTTCGGCGGACCTCATTTGGAACGATAACATCAATACGGTTTTCTACGAAAACTTAAACCTACAAGGGCCTGAATTTAATACTACAGGTGCCGGTTCTAGACCCAATTACGGGTTTAATAGAATTGATTCCACTTATGATGCTATCTATTTGGGAACCAATACAAGTGCGGGAAGCTCTTACAATATTACAGGAACCTTGACTAAAAATTTCTTTGGACCAAGAATGGATGCTACTGCCCAGGTTTCCTATACCTATGGTGATTCTGATGGAATTTTTGATGGTACTTCATCGCAGAACAGCTCTCAGTGGAGAAATCTGGAAACGGTCAATGGTTCAAATAGACCAGTTCTATCGACTTCTGATTTTTCACCGGGGCACAGGATAATTGCCAACTCGACATTTACTTTTAAATGGACAGATAACCTAAGGACTAGAATCGGTCTTTTTTATGAAGGAGCCGAAGGAACACCTTTCAGTTATGTTTACGATGGTGATGGTTTGCTAGAGGATACGGGTAGTTTTTCAGCATTGATTTTTGTACCTGAGAATGAGGGGCAGGCCCAGCTGGTCGATTCTGATGATCTAACTGCCGCTGAGCAATGGCAAGCCCTAAATGCTGTTATTGAAGGAGATGAATATTTAAGAAGCAGACGTGGACAGTTTGTCGAAAGAAATGCTAGTCGTACAGACTGGACCCATATTATTGACTTGAAATTCGCCCAAGAGTTTGGAGTTAAGTTGGGAGAGAATGTTCATAGACTTGAGGTTACAGCAGATATCTTCAACTTCACCAACTTGTTAAACAAAGATTGGGGTGTAAGAACCCTCACCAACTTCAACCAAGTACAACTCTTGAATTTTGAAGGTTTCGCTGCGGATGGCACTACCCCTGAGTTCACTTTTGATCCAGGAGTTGAAGAAACGACCAACATTATTGATGATGCCGGGTTGGTATCTTCGAGATGGCAAATGCAATTCGGACTTCGTTATAGCTTTAACTAATCGACCCTCAAATACTTTAAGGACCCCGTCAATCGACGGGGTTTTTTTATTCCCAAATTCACTACATTTAGGCTTCAAATAAATGACCAATGGAAATCCTTCAAAATCTTCACTCTTATTTAGCTTACATCGTTTTGGCTGTTCTTACTATAGCCTTTGTTAATGCCCTTATGGGATGGACGGGCAAGCGTGATTTCACTATGCAAAAAGATTTAAGGATAAGTCTTTTTGCCCTCATTCTGAGCCATATTCAATTGGTCGTTGGGTTGATTGTCTATTTTGTTTCCGCTAACGGTTTTAAAGCGATACAGGCCCTGGGCATGGGAGGATTGAACGCCCCAGCTCGATTGCTGGCCTTGGAACATCCTGTTACCAATATTTTGGCCATTGCCTTCATAACCATAGGGTGGTCGCGCCATAAGAGACTTATGGAGAGCAACAAAAAGTTCAAGAGTATAGCAATTTTTTATGGAATAGGCCTTTTGTTGATCATGAGCCGTATTCCATGGGTACAATGGTTTAATTAGTCTGTAGTTATTTTACAACCCTTATTTCAAACAGATTTTGACCCAATTCCTCAACATTGACCGAGGTGTCATTGTATTGGGCTTCCCTGATCTGATAAAAGGTTCCATTGCAGTCTCGGCTTTCGATGGCCAAGTTTAACTGTAACGTATCGGTTTCGCTGTCGCTGAGTTCAATGGTCCAAGTATTGTTGCTTCCGGTATTTCCTACAACACCTATTTCAATTTTATACCGCTGCTCTGGAGCTATAAACGTTTCATTATCGGTGAAGACCACAGCAGGAAACCGGTTCCCATTCCTTTCAGTAAATATATTGGTGATGGCGTAGGTGCCATTTTCAATAAGATTGGCACCATTGGCATCGACCAACTCGATATATAAAAACTGCGTTAGTATGTCCGGTACGAAGTCATCACAATCGTCCCCATTGCAAGAGACAAGTAGAAGAACCAAAGCTAGGAGGGCAGTGAATTTTTTCACAACAAAAGTTTCTAAAAAGATAGCAATTGTTAACAAGGGTTGCTTTGCCAAATTGTTGCTATTGGGTGGGCTTGATCAAAAAAAGATATACCGGAAAATGGTCGCTAAATCCACCAGTGTAGTTACCACCTGAATAAGTTCTTAGTGGATACCCTTTGTATCTTCCACGCTGTACTCTTATAAACGAAGGAGCGAAAATCGATGACTTCCAAAAACGGTAGGTGCCCTTCTGGGGGAATACCAAGTTTGCTGTAAGGAAGAACTGATCAAACAGGTTCCATTTATCGCGGTAGGCCAAGGAACCAAGCCCCTTTTTGAATAGTTTTTCCATAGGGTTAAAAAGGCTCAAACTATCTTGTTCATTAACTTTTCCTTTCGTTTTCAGCACTTTTTTCAAGCTATCGTCAATCGGGTCGTCGTTCAGGTCGCCCATACTTATGATTTTTGCATTCTCATCCAACTCAGCAATCGAATCAATAATTCGCTTGTTCAATAAAGCGGCTCGCATTCTTTTGGGTTTGCTAGTGCTTTCCCCTCCCCTTCGTGAGGGCCAATGATTTACTATGAAATGGAATGTTTCACCATCCATATAACCGCTTACGACTAGTTGATCTCGAGTGTATTCCCGCTCTCCTTCATCATCAAATAACAATAGACGCCTACTTTGGAATGAAATGGGTACATATGAATTGTTCTTGTAAATTAACGCTACGTCAATACCTCTTGAGTCGGGAGAATCTTCATGGATAATCCTGTAACCCTTATCCGCCAATTTGGGATGACTTATCAAATCTTCCAAAACGCTTTTGTTTTCGATTTCACAAAGACCAATGATATCGGGAGAGGTTTGTGTGGTCTCTTCACCTATTTTTGAAATTACCTGAGAGGCCTGATTTATTTTATGATTATAGCGTTGCTTAGTCCAGTGGTATTTACCCTCTGGAGTTCTTTCGTCGTCAAAGGTCAACGAGTCGTTTTTTACATCGAATAGATTTTCCAAATTATAAAATGCGATGGTTCTGATTTTATAGGATTGGGAGTTTTGTCCATAGCAATTAAGGGACAATAGAAGGAGTAGGTAACAAAAACGCATTATAGTAAGATTTAGGTTTCGAAAGTAAACAAGATTACTTATTTTTCCCATTCCTTGCGCCGGTCATAATCCCAATCATAACTTAATAACCTACGCTTAGTCTATGAGAATCTTAAGTTTTCTCGTAGTGTTTTGCTGGCACTCATCGGCGAACAGCCAGCAAATTGCTACCATTTCGGGGATAATATCAGATTCCCGTACCTCTCGCCCATTGTATAACGCACAAATAAGTTTTGAGGGTCTTTCAATACAAACCAATTCCGACGAAGCTGGAAAATTCTTGCTATCCATGCCTTCCAAAGGAGAGTATGTCCTTGCTGTAGTAGCGACCGATTATCTAAAAAAAAGAATCCCAATAGTGGTGGAAAATGTCTCCATTGATTTAGGGACTGTTTTTTTGGAAAAAGATGTTTCTTCCGAGAAAACCGATAATCTTATCACACTAACCGATGGAGACCTATCCGATGACGAAGAAACCTTCGCCATTTCCTCCGGCTTGCTTCAGTCCAGTAGGGATATCTTTTTACGAAGAGCTGCTTTTGATTTTGGGCAAGCCTTTTTCAAAGTAAAAGGATATGATTCTAGAAACGGGAAGGTCACGATCAATGGCCTTGAGATGAACAAATTCTTTGACGGAAGGGCGCAATGGAACAATTGGGGCGGACTTAATGATGTTCTTAGGAATCAACAATTCACTCCAGGGCTTTCGATGAATACATTCTCATTTGGAGGAATTCTTGGGAATACCAATATGGACACTAGACCTTCTGGACTACGCCCGGGATTCAGGCTATCAAGTTCTTTTTCCAATCGCTCGTATCGCGGAAGAGCTATGGTCACCTATAATTCTGGTATGGGCGAAAAAGGATTGGCATATACCATCTCTTCTTCAAGACGATGGGCCAATGAAGGTTTTTTAGAGGGCACTCTTTACGACGCGTATTCCTTTTTTGGTAGTTTAGAATACAAGGCTAATGAGGAAAATACATTTCTATTAACAGCCATTCTAGCTAAAAACCGAAGGGGACGTTCCGCAGCTGTTACAGAAGAGGTTTATGAGTTGGTAGGGAACCGGTACAATCCCTACTGGGGTTTACAAAATGGTAAACTGAGAAATTCAAGAGAGCGGGATATTTTCGAGCCCATCTTCTTGTTCAACTATTTTTTGGAAACGGACAAAACCAGATGGACCACGGGTATAGCTTATCAATTTGGGGTTAATGCTAGAAGCAGGTTGGGGTATTACGATGCTGCAAACCCAGACCCGACTTATTATCGTTATTTACCAAGCCACTATATTAATAATCCCAGTGGAGCCGATTTTACCAATGCCTCTTTGGCAAGAGAAGGATTTCTGGAAAATCCACAAATTCAGTGGGAGCAGCTATACCAAGCGAACCGTAATGCCGAGCTTGGGGGTAGGGCCGCCTACTTGCTTCATGACGACGTGGCCAGTGACAAACAACTCACACTTTCAAGTTCTTTTGAATATCTAGTGAGTCCCAATATTAGCCTTGGATTAGGGGCCCATGCCAAAAATTTGAACTCTGAAAACTATGCCCAGATTAAAGACCTGCTTGGAGCGGAATTTCACCAGGACATTGACTTTTTCTCGAATACTGCCAACGATGTCTTGGTAGACGAAAGGAAAACAATTGGTAACAGGTTTGGCTACAACTATCAAATCAAAGCATCAGAAATTAAAGGTTTTGCACAGGCATCAATTAATTTCAACAAACTGTCTGCATTTACAGCGATTAGTTTAGAAAATTCCAGTTTTCAGCGTATCGGACTTTTTCAAAATGAACGTTTTCCAGAGACCTCGTTGGGTGAAAGTGAAAAGATATCTTTTTCCACAATGGGACTGAAAGGAGGTGCCTCATATTTTCTTTCAGGGAGGCACTGGATTGCTATAAATGCCGCTCAAATAGGAAGACCTCCAACGCTTCAGAATCTCTTTGTGAATCCAAGGGAAAATAATGATTTGGTTCCAGAAATTTTACCCGAAACCATTACAAGCATCACTGGAACCTACAACGTCCGTTTGACCGACCTTGTTGCGAGATTGACACTTTTTTACACGCGATTTATGGATACAACAGATATCAATTTCTTTTTTGTTGATTCTGGTCTAGGCTCCGATTTTGTTCAAGAAGTGATTACGCAAATGGATAAGCTTCACAAAGGTGTTGAAGTGGGTCTTGAATATGAACTCTCAACCCAGGTGAAGGTCTCGTTAGTTGGAAACTTTGGAAACTACACGTTTGCCAGCGACCCTGAGGTTCAAATCAATTTTGACCCAAGTGGGTCTGAAGAAGAATCGATTGCCCCATCAGGAAATGTGCAATTAGGTGTTGCGAACATCAAAAACCTAAGACTATCCCAGGGCCCCCAAACCGCATTGGCACTTGGCATAGAATATAGAGACCCAAAATATTGGTGGGTTGGTGCATCGGCCAATTATTTGGGAGATAATCATTTGGGTATTTCTACGATCACAAGGACACAAAGCTTTTTACTAGATCCCGATACTGGGGAGCAATTTGCAGAAGCAACCGATGAAAGTGTAAACCGTCTTTTAGAACAAAAAAAATTGGAAGACATCTATCTCTTGAATATTACTGGTGGAAAATCATGGTTTCTGGGCAAAAAATACATAAGTGCTTTCTTGAGTGTAAACAATCTTTTTGATTCTGTTTTCAGAACAGGAGGGTATGAGCAAAGCCGGAATGGAAACTTTGGTCAACTACAGCAGGAAACGCTCAGTGGCCAACCTTCCTTTGGACCAAAGTACTGGTCTGGCTTCGGAAGAACCTATTTTTTGAACTTGGCTATAAGTTTTTGATAATAAGGATACTAATAGGATATTATGAAAAGAATGATTACAATTTTGGAGATGGTGGTTCTTTTAACTTCCTGTGTTGCGGACAAGGAATTCAGCGCACCTAAACAAGACTGCATCAACCAGTTGGAAGCTAACATAAGTTTTGAAGAGGTTAAAGCACTATATTCTGATTCTACTATTAAAATTCAAGAGGATTGGGTTATACAGGGATATGTGGTTTCCTCAGACTCTGAAGGTAATTTTTTTAGCATTCTCCACTTTCAAAACGAACCGGTGAATCCTACTGAAGGCCTTCAGATTGAAATCGACCAAAGAGAAACTCATTTGTTCTTTCCAGTAGGAAGCAAAATCTTCATTAAACTGAAAGGCCTCTATTTAGGGCAAAGTAAAGGTGTCTACAAGCTGGGAGGCACATTTTCTTCTTTTGGAAATCTTTCTGTGGGGAGATTGCCGGCCTTGAAAATCCAAGAGCATATTTTTTTGGCTTGTGACCAAACCACTGTTGCGTCCGAAACCTTGACTACAATTCCATTATTGGAAGAGATGAAAACTAGTACATTGGTAAGACTTGAAAACTTAGAGATAATCGACGATGAACTTGGAGAAACATTTGCCATTGAAGCTGAAGAAACCCAAAGAACACTTCAAGATTGCGAAGAAAACCAAGTGATACTGCTTAATAGTGGATTTTCTTCGTTTCAATCTGAAATACTTCCTGAAGGAAATGGTGATGTAACCGGAGTACTTTTAAAGGAGGGGGGCGATGTAATGATAGCCATTCGCGATTTAAAGGATTTGCAACTTATTGATGAACGTTGTCCGGAGATTATCACTGAATTTACATCAACCAAAATCTTTATTTCTGAATTGGCAGACCCTGATAACAATGCCGGGGCACGGTTTGTGGAAATCTACAACGCAGATGACAGTGCTCTTGATTTGAATAAATGGACGTTGAGACGATACACCAATGCAAATACCGAGATAAGCTCTTCTATTGATTTATCTGGAAACATTATCGAAGCAAAGGCAACATTGATCATTTCACCCAATGCCGGAGAATTTGAACTTGTCTATGGCTTTCCGCCTGATGTTGCGGTATCAACAAACAGTCCGGCAGATTCCAACGGGGACGATAATCTGGAATTGGTAGACCCCTTTGGCAATATAATTGATGTTTTTGGAGTAATCGGTGAAGACGGTTCTGGTACCAACCACGAGTTTGAAGACGGGAGAGCGGTAAGAAGGTCAGAAGTTGTTCATGGAAATCCTACATATACCTTCTCTGAGTGGGAGATTTTTAATGATACTGGAGATGCTGGAACAACCCAATTGCCCCAAAATGCCCCACAAGATTTTACTCCCGGGGTTCGAGATTAAAAACTAAAAGGGTTTATAGCTAAACTTTTGCCCACCTACCGAGGCATCGGCCATAAGCCCGGCCTTGGGCAAGGCAAATACCGCAACCCCGTCTTTGTATTTGGCGTTGGCGGCAATACCCGATTTTATGGCTACAGCAGAGGCTTCGGCCGCAAATTGGAATTTCCCTTCCTTAAATCGTTCGAGGTCCACAGCGGTCTCAAAAAAGATAACTTCGATAATGGCCTGTCCCCCCGCCTGAAGCCCAACATTGAGTTTCTTGAGTCCTGCCATACCGATCATTGTGCCATTTTCATACACCACCCCATTGCCCGAGGCCCCACCAATGATAAAACCGCCCTTCCCTACGTTGGGAAACAGCACATAACCCGCCGAGTTTTCAAAAAAACGGTCCAAACCAATATCGGCCTTCAGCAAGGTCTTTTTTGCCTTTTTGGCATCGTTGATGACCTTGCGGTCCTTTTTAGATTGGGCATTAAGGCTCACTGCTAAAAATAGGATTCCGATAAATGTCAACGACTTTAGTGCTTTCATGGATGATGAATTTTAAGAGAATGGAAATAAAGGTAAAAAATAAAGCCCTTTCCATTGTGGAAGGGCTTGCCAATAAATGTTAAAGCCAATTTTACTTCCCTGCTTTCGGAAAGTTTTCATCTGCCATTACTTCTTTCATTTGAAGGACGTGGCGCTCGGTATGTCCCGCCGCGAAGATGACCACCTGAAAACCATCCACCGTCCCAAAAGGAAGGTCGTTGCTGTAACGATTTCTAAGATCGTCCTCTGTGGTTTCTACATACGCAATATGCTCGGCCCGTTTTTCCATAAAAGCTTTGACCGCATCTTCATGGGTGCCAAACTTTCCGCTTGGTTCAAAGGGTTCTGCGGTCTTTACCTTATTGGAGCGATCGGTGATGATGCCGAAAAGCTGTTCGTCTTTGAATTTCAATGAATCTTTTAATGCTGGATTGGGACCTGCGGCTACCGCTTTTTGTATCAATCCACCAAATGCGTTTTCAGAAATGGCCAAATGTTCGGTACATTCAGCAATAGACCAAGACTCAGGGGAGGGTTTAAAGTTCAATTGCTCCTCGTTGAGTCCATCAAGGACTTTCTTCATATGGTCTCGGGTGTCGGACAGGTATTTGATCAATACAGTGCGTTCCTCATTGGTAAGCTTTCCCGTGTCCGTGCTAAAGCTAAAAAGTAGAAGTGCCAATAAGGGTAAAACGAGTTTTTTCATTGTTATAGGATTTACTGATTTAGTTTTAAGACGATTAAAGGCGCCATAAAAGGACCGTTGCCCCATATTTTCATCCAGTTGTATCAAAGATAGATTGAGAAATGCTACTTGAATGGGGCAAATCTGCCATTTTGGGGGTGGAATGCGAGAGCACATCCCTGGTTTTAACCTCCAACGTAATAGAGAAACCCAATGTTGACATAAAACAAGGGTATGGATTAGCCCCTAGAAAGCCTCCACGAATCGATTATCTTTAACCTATAAGATGGGAAATAAGACCTTTACCTATTCAAAAGGTACAAGCTAACGGAAAAGAAAATCACTAATATTTTGGCCACATCCATACAAGGTTGTGGCACTTTTTTTATCTTTCAAACAGTATGGAACCAACTGAATCTTTTTTCAATGCAATACGGGAAGGAAACCTCTCCGAGTTACAAGAAATGGTGCAGAAACAAAAAAAATTACTGACCAGTACAGATTCTAGGGGCTCGACCCCTTTGGTTTTGGCCACGTACTATGGACATAAGGAGGTCACGGAGTTTTTTTTGAAGGCCGGGGCCGACGTTGATGCGCAGGACGGTTCAGGAAATACGCCACTTATGGGGGTATGTTTTAAAGGTTATGTTGAGCTGGCAAAGCTGTTGATTGAATCGGGCGCCAATGTCAATCATATCAATTCCATGGGAGCTACGAGTCTCATCTACGCAGCCACCTTTAACCGACCGGAAATTGCAGAACTTCTTGTAAAACATGGTGCCGACGCCTCAGTAAGGGATGCTAGGGGAAATACGGCCTTAGATTATGCCAAACAGCAAGATGACCAGAAACTGATTCAAATACTGGAAGCTAAAACATAACTTCATATGGATGCGCTCAAGCAACTCAACTTAGTCAAACGCCTTAAGGCTATTGCCGATACAGGATTGATTTATACTGAAGGGAGCTATGATAAGGAGCGCTATGAAGAATTGCAAGATATAAGCTTGAAGCTTTTAGCCCATTTGGGAAACACCCCCTTTACCGTAATCAAGGATTTTTTTATGCCGCAGGAAGATTATCCCACGCCCAAGGTTGATATCCGTGGCTTCGTGTTGAACGAGGTAGATGAGATTCTAATGGCAAAGGAGGGGGTTGACGGCAAATGGACCATCCCCGGGGGCTGGGCCGATGTGGGCAGTACCCCATCTGAAATAGCGGTGAAGGAAATATGGGAAGAAACCGGAATCAAAACCAGGGTAAATCGACTATTGGGGGTTTATGATAAACAGGTTCATCCCCATCCTCCCGAACCTTACTACATTTACAAGATTATTTTTCTTTGTGAAGTTACCGGAGGAGAGCTTCGACCAGGTTTCGATATGTTGGGAGCGCAGTTTTTTCCGCTGGATAAGCTTCCGCCTTTATCCGAAGACCGTATTTTAAAAACTCAGATTGAACAACTATTTCGGTTGGCCAAATCGGATGCTTCTGAGGTATACTTTGATTGAACGACAGATGGACAAACTCAACATAGCACTTATTCAATCACAGCTTTATTGGGAAAAACCCAATGAAAACCGAACGATGTTCGAGAAAAAAGTTGATTCAATAGAAAGTGAAGTTGATATCGTTATATTTCCAGAAATGTTTACCACAGGATTCACCATGAATCCCCAGAAAATAGAGCCTTCCGAAGGAAAAAACACCATAGAATGGATGCAAGACCTCGCAAAACGAAAAAATACGGCTTTGTTGGGAAGCATCGTTTTTCAAGAGGAAGACAAGTTCTTTAATCGGCTGCTTTTTGTAGAGCCAGACGGAACCCTACATTCATATGACAAAAAACATACCTTCACACTGGCCGGGGAGGACAAAGTGTACCAAGCTGGTACAGAAAGGGTCTGTATCGATTACCGGGGATTTCGTTTTTTCCCACTTGTTTGCTATGATCTAAGGTTTCCGGTGTGGTCTCGAAATGTGGAGGATTATGACGTGTTGGTCTATGTTGCCAATTGGCCGAAACCCAGAATATCGGCCTGGGATACCCTGCTCAAGGCTAGAGCTATTGAAAATATGGCATATGCCGTTGGAGTAAATCGAATAGGACTTGATGGGCTAGGCTATGAATATCCCGGGCATTCCGCGGTTTACGACGTTCTTGGTAATCCTTTGGGTTTTTCAGAAAAGGAAGAGATAATTCAAGTAGAGCTGAACAAAGAGCATATTCTATCCCAACGGGAAAAATTGAAATTCCTTCAAGACAGGGACCGTTTTAATCTGTTATGATGAATTGTTGTTCCAATTCCCAATTGGCCCTAACGTCAATTACATCGGGATAGTAGCTTATTTTTTCGGGCTGTATTTTTTTTATCCAATTTCCTGTATCCCACTTCCCATTTTCATTGGTATCGAAAATAACCCGCACCATGTATTTGGCGGGATCAAGATTATTGAACTCTAAAACTTTTGGGCCATCTGCAATTAACTCACGCTGCAACTCCCCATTTTCATTGGTCAATTGAACAATAAGGGGATAGCTTACAGCACCGCTTATGTTCATCCTCAGGTTTCCGTAATCTGCGTAGCTACCCGTCGAAGTTTGAAACGAAAGCGTATCATTTTCCATTCCAAAGAAATCCTGGATAGCCCCGGGGAAAAGGTCAAATCTATAGCGCTGGTTAGGCTCGATGGCGAAATCAAAATCAATTTGATTTTTTAGTGTATCTATTTGAAAATTATAAGGAGCCTCAATAGAATCGCTCACGAAAAAATCTATCTTGGTGGTATCCATCGAGACAATGGGGGTGTTGGACAAAATACTGAAAGTATCTTCAAAATTCAGCCCTCCCCTAACACTTGGAGTGAGTTGTAGAGAGTCCAAGCCGAGCTTACGGGTTTTTACCGTAAACGTATCTATTTCATCGAGTTTGGAATTGGTTACTTTAAAAATGATGGAATCCAAATCGGTGGGTAATAACCAATAATTCAGCGTGTCGGTTTCTTGATCTTTAAGAATTTTGGTTTTTACTGAATCGGGTAAAATGGTAATTGGCTCGATTTTAATGTCTTGGTAATTGCCTTGAAAGCCAAATAATATTCGGTTTTTGGCCACATAGCTGGGCACTGAAGCGTTATAATTGGGTTCCTCTAAAAAGAGATTTAACAAATAAATGGAATCTGTTGGGACATAGATGGTATCTTGAAGAAAAGCAATCTTATCCTGCCTTTGGTCAAATAGATTGTTCTTGTTGAGGTCCTTAAGTGCAAAAAGCGCATAAGCACCCTCCCTCAGATTTTTAAGTTCGAACAAAGGAAGACTATCCAGTGTGTTTGCTATGTAGTTAGGGGGTCTTTTAAAAATGGTGGAATCGGTATAACTCGTATCCAGCTCGTATAACATCACGCTAATAAACTCATCGGCCTTTCGGTTAAAAGCATCTTTTACTGCGCCAGCTAAGGTTAGGGAATCAATGTATGTGCCCGTGGAAAACACGTAACTAAGGTATGGGTAAGGGTTTCCCTCATTATTATCCACGATGCTTTGTCCAAAATTAAAGGTATACGTGGTATTCTCTTTAAGGGTATCCTTTATGGTAATTTCTACTGATTTGCTTGCCCCACCTTGAGGCTTTATTTGTAGAGGATATTGTAATGGTGGAGAAACGATGATTTGGTTCTGCGCATCTTCCACTTTCACGAATTCATCGAAGTAAAGCTTAATTTTTTGACCTGTAAATTCAATGGAGAAATTATTGGGCTCGGCCCTCAAAAGAACTGGCGGTTCGATATCTTCTGGCCCTCCCGTAGGGTTGCCTCTTCGGGCACATTGCCAAAGCGCCAAACCTATAAGAAAAAGAAAAAAAATACTTAAAAACTTCCTTAGGTATGCCATGAACGGATAAATCTGCGGCAAAGTAACAACTTAATTCTACCACTGAAAGGGTGGCTTAGAAAATTTTAACCCTTAGGTACAAAAGCAATACTGGCCACAGATACCGTTATATCACCCAGCTTAAACAGTTCGGTAGCACAGGCTTCAACGGTAGCTCCCGTGGTAATCACATCATCTACCAATAAAATGTGTTTGTAAGGTATTGAATCGGACGCATTAGCTTGAAAGATTGCCTGATTCCCTAGCCATCGGAGTTGCCTGTCCTTTTTAGTCTGCGTTTTGGTGTTGACCGATTTGACCAATAAATCGGTCTTTAGATCGACCTTTAAATGATGGGCCAATCTCTGGGCAAAGAGCTTAACTTGATTGTAACCTCTCTTTTTCTCTTTTTTCGGATGTAGCGGAACAGGAACAACTACATCCACACTTTTTAATCCTATATCACTCTTCAACAAAGAACCGTACCAATCACCGAAAAAGCTTCCAATCTCCTCATGATTTTTATACTTTAAGTGGTGGAGTAGGTTTTTTACTATTCCATCTTTCGCAAAAAATACGAACGAAGCGCCCTTTCTAAGGGGAATTCGACCATAAAATAGTTGATCAATGGCATTTTCATCGGTGAAGTTATGATCGGTGAGTGGTAATTCATGTCGACAAACGGTGCATAAGATGTTTTCTCCTCTGGATAATCGCACATTACATCCAAAACATACTATCGGCAATAGTATGTTGTTAATATCGTTTATTATCTTAGCCAACCTTTTGTACAACAAAACGTGTTTGTTTTAGAGCAGCTCTAGCACCCCATGGACGCCCAAGATAACAATTTCAACTACAAGATTATTTTCACAGCGCTTGTGGCGGTCATTGTGGGGATTCTGATAGCTTTTTATTATAGTTATGCCCAGTCCAAGAACCAAATGGTGTTTTTGGAACAGGAAAAGGAACTTTTGGTGAAAGACCTAACGCTGATGAAGGCCGAGGTAGATCGGCTTTCAGGGCTGAACGAGGTCAATGAAATAGAGCTGCAGACTTCTCGATTTAGGGTCCAACAACTTTTAGACTCTGTAGGCCGACTTAATTTTAGTCTTACGAAGCTTAAGGAAACACGAAAAGAACTTCGAATGTTGGAAATTGGTTTTGATAGCCTGAAGTTGAAAAACAATTTTCTTCGATACAACAATAGACTTCTGGCCGATCGCTATGAACAGACCCGGCGACAATTGGAAGAAACTCGTGGTAGGGCCAGCAATATCGAACGGTCCGAGTCACTTTTACGGGAAGCTAATCGTGAATTGAGCCGCGAACTGAAAATAAAGAGTTACCTCAAACTTCAAGGTGCCGAGGGTAGCGGGTTTAGACTTCGAGCCGGAAGGCCTTTAAAAACCAATAAGGCCTCTACCATTGAAAAGTTGAGGGGCTGTGTAACCGTGTTGGCCGATCCGACAGAAAAGGGCAAGGTGAGGGTTTTGTACCTCCAGTTTTTGGATCCTGAAATGAAAGTAATTGAAGACAACGCCACAACCATTTCCGTAGGAGGAAATACCTACAGCAAAAAGGTTGAAATTATATATACCGGAAAGGAAATAAGTGTTTGCGATGCAATCACGGTTCCTGAAACATCATTGGGTGAAGGAATTTACACCCTAAATGTGTTCGAAGACGAAAGACTTCTTGCTTCTACCGAATTTCAACTGAAATAGCGTTTCAATTTTAGGGTAATATTCTATTTTTGCCGAATGGCAAACCAAGAGGACATTTTTAAGAAGGTTATTTCCCACGCAAAGGAATACGGGTACATATTCCAATCCAGCGAAATATATGACGGTCTCAGTGCTGTTTATGATTATGGTCAAAATGGGGCTGAGCTAAAAAAGAACATCCGGGAGTATTGGTGGAAAGCCATGGTGCAGCTCAATGATAATATTGTAGGGATTGATGCGGCCATTTTTATGCACCCAACTACTTGGAAAGCCTCGGGCCACGTGGATGCTTTCAATGACCCCTTGATTGACAATAAAGACTCCAAAAAAAGATATCGTGCCGATGTGTTGGTAGAAGACCATGTGGCCAAGATTGAAGCTAAGATAGATAAGGAGGTAACCAAAGCCGCCAAGCGATTTGGTGATAGCTTTGATAGAGAGCAGTTTTTGACTACGAACCAACGTGTTTTGGATTACCAGGCCAAGGCTGATGGCATTCTGAAGCGTTTAGGAAGGTCCCTCGAAAACGAAGATCTTGCCGATGTCAAGGCTTTGATTGAGGAGTTGGGAATCGTTTGTCCCGTTTCAGGATCTAAAAACTGGACCGATGTCAAACAGTTCAACTTGATGTTCGGAACCAAGCTAGGTGCTTCGGCAGAAACCGCAACCGACCTTTATCTTCGACCCGAAACCGCACAGGGAATTTTTGTAAACTTCTTAAATGTTCAGAAAACGGGCCGTTTGAAGATTCCTTTTGGAATTGCTCAAACCGGGAAGGCATTTCGTAATGAGATTGTAGCGCGACAGTTCATTTTTCGGATGCGGGAATTCGAACAAATGGAAATGCAATACTTCATTAAGCCCGGAACCCAGAAAGAGTGGTACGATGCTTGGAAGGAAAAACGAATGAAGTGGCATCTTTCATTGGGAATGGGGAAGAAGAACTATCGTTTCCATGACCACGAGAAATTGGCCCATTATGCTGATGCTGCAGCTGATATTGAGTTTAAATTTCCTTTCGGATTCAGGGAATTGGAAGGAATCCATTCGCGAACAGATTTTGATTTGGGCAGTCACGAAGAATATTCTGGAAAAAAACTACAATATTTCGATCCCGAACTAAACGAGAGTTACGTACCCTACGTTCTTGAAACATCGATTGGGTTGGATAGAATGTTCTTGGCTGTTTTTTCCAATTCACTACAAGAAGAACAGCTGGAAAACAATACGTCCCGAGTTGTACTGAAACTTCCAGCGGTATTGGCCCCGACCAAAGCAGCTATTCTTCCCTTGTTAAAGCGTGATGGATTACCAGAAGTTGCTCAAAAACTGGTTGATGATTTAAAATGGGACTTCAATGTAGCCTATGACGAAAAGGATGCTGTGGGGCGTCGCTATCGTCGTCAAGATGCTGTGGGGACACCTTTCTGTGTAACGATTGACCATCAAACTTTGGAAGATGATACCGTAACCATTCGACATCGTGATTCCATGGAACAACAAAGGGTTTTGCTATCCGAAGTAAAAGGAATAATCGCCAAGGAAGTGGATATAAGGGAATGGCTTAAGGAACTATAGTTTGCCCCTAGTTTTTCGAGAGGTCATTCTTATTCAAAACAAACTCCGAGATTACTTTTAGCAGCCCTGGTTTTAAAGTCAAATCAGGCATGGAATAGGTTTGTATATTTTTCAATCGGTCACTTTCGGCTTCTTTTAAAATATGATTCATTCCTTCCAAGATATGGAGTTGGGCTTTTTTATTAGCCAATGACAGCTTTTCGGCATCAGAAACACTTACTTGTATGTCAGTGGTTCCTTGTATTATTAGAATAGGTATCTTCAATTTGGTAATTTCCTTTTGGGGATCGTACGTAAACCAAGAAATCAAATAAGGTTGAACGCTTGGCCTAAAAAGGGATTGTAACATTTGAGGAACATTTTCCACGGTTTTTCCATCTTCGAGTTTTTCAATTATGGACACGCATTGAGCCAATACCATAGGGGGTTGCGAGCGAAGTTGTTCCTTTAGCAAGTCAGCTGCCTTCTGCCCAGCTCCAGCAACCGATATGAATTTGGCTACGTCTTCGTTCTGCGAAGCCAGTATGCCGACCAAAGAACCTTCACTGTGCCCGATTACAACAATCTCTGAAAATCTATCATCACTTTTAAGCAAATCTACCCAAGCTGAGGCATCATTTACATAGTCTTCAAATCGAAGTTTACTTTCTTGTAGACCTTTCATGCTGCTGGCCCCGATTCCGCGCTTGTCATATCTAAGAGAAGCGATTCCGTTTTCGAACAAACCTTCTGCCAACATTTTTAAATGGTTATTGGTCATCATTGGGTTGTTCCCGTTTCTGTCTGTCGGACCGGAACCTGGAATGATCAAAGCTATTGGGATTTTTTTTGGAACTGGGGCATATAATAATGAACCTGTTATGTTTCCCGATTCAGTTTCAAGGATTATTTCACTTTCCGTTTTTTGGGAATAAACACCTATTGCAAAGAAGAAAAGAAAGGCAATTTGAAGCGTGAACTTCTGAATTTCGAGGGATTTATTCAATCGGATGAAATTTTAAATTCATTATCTTAGGAAGGACACTTCTCCCTATTTGTTTTCAAGATAGCTAAAATCAATGGTTTTCTTCTGAACCATAGTCAATCTTAATATCCACATAACGCAAATAGATGATCGAGCATTTAATTTTATAGGTGAGAGCATTACTTTTAAATGATTTAAATACCTAAAAAACACTATTAACATGGACGATATGCACAACAGTAATGGCGACATAAGCCAATGTCCCTTTTTAAATGGCGAGCTACAGCAAGCCGCTGGGGGAGGAACCACAAATCGCGATTGGTGGCCCAATTCCTTGAACTTGAACATCCTTCGTCAACATTCTAATTTGGCCGACCCGATGGATGAAGATTTTCATTATGCTGAAGAGTTCAAAAAATTGGACTTGGCAGCTGTCAAAAAAGACTTGACCGACTTAATGACCGACAGTAAGGACTGGTGGCCCGCGGATTATGGGCACTATGGTCCTTTCTTTATTCGTATGGCATGGCATGCCGCAGGAACGTACCGCATTTCAGATGGCCGTGGCGGTGGTGGAACCGGGGCACAGCGTTTTGCTCCCTTGAACAGCTGGCCAGACAATGCCAACTTAGATAAGGCCAGACTTTTACTGTGGCCTATTAAGCAGAAATATGGGAAACAGATTTCTTGGGCAGACCTTCTGATTTTGGCGGGTAATGTTGCCCACGAAAGTATGGGCTTGCCCATGTATGCCTTTGCTGGGGGTCGAGAAGATATATATCAGCCTGAGGAAGATATTTATTGGGGTGTTGAAACCGAGTGGTTGGGTAACAAGGAGCGTTATAGTAAAAACGGCGAATTGGAAAGAACCGTTGGTGCAGCTCATATGGGATTGATTTATGTGAATCCTGAAGGACCTAACGCCAACCCCAATCCCGTTTTGGCAGCACATGATATTCGCGAAACCTTCGGCCGAATGGCAATGAACGACTATGAGACCGTAGCTTTGATTGCGGGAGGTCATACATTTGGAAAAACCCATGGTGCGGGAGTAGATGCAGAACACTTGGAAGAGGAACCAGCAGGAGCTCCAATCGAGATGCAGAGCATGGGATGGAAGAACAACCTCGGCTCAGGTAAAGGTGCCGATACGATTACAAGCGGTATTGAAGGCGCTTGGACCGACACACCCGTTAAATGGAGCTACAAGTATTTCGAAAACCTGTTCAAATATGACTGGGAAGTACATAAAGGGCCAGGTGGTGCATGGCAATGGAGACCAACAAATGATGAAGGGGCTGGTACGGTACCAGATGCCCATGATGCCTCCAAAAAGCATGCTCCGTTTATGCTGACCACAGACCTTTCATTGCGTTTTGACCCGGAATACGAAAAAATCTCAAGACATTTCTTTGAGAATCCAGAAGAGTTTAAAGAGGCATATCAAAAGGCATGGTTTAAGTTAACACACCGTGACATGGGACCAATTCAAAGGTATTTGGGCGATGAAGCTCCAAAAGAAGCCTTGATTTGGATGGACCCAGTACCCGAAGTAAGCCATGAATTAATCAATGATTCTGATATCAGTGCCTTGAAAGAGGAGATTTTGGATTCAGGACTTTCGGTATCCCAATTGGTTTCAACCGCATGGGCTTCCGCTTCAACTTTTAGAGGTTCTGATTTCCGTGGAGGAGCTAACGGAGCTCGTATTCGATTGGCACCTCAAAAGGACTGGGAAGTGAACAATCCAGCACAACTATCAAAAGTATTGGAGACTTTGGAAGGTATCAAAGCTGGTTTTGGTAAGGAAGTTTCCGTGGCAGACCTTATAGTTTTGGGGGGATGCGCCGCAGTGGAAAAGGCTGCTAAGGATGCTGGTTACAATGTAACTGTTCCGTTTACTCCTGGACGTACCGATGCTACGGACGAGATGACCGATGCAGAGTCTTTCGATGTATTGGAACCGGTAGCTGACGGATTTAGAAATTATCTCAAAGGAAACTACTCTGTTAAGTCTGAAGAACTTCTAGTGGACAAAGCGCAGTTGTTGACCTTAACCGCACCTGAAATGACCGTTTTGGTAGGAGGTATGAGGGTTTTGGACACCAACTCGGACAAGTCCCACAATGGGGTATTTACCAACAAACCTGAAACTTTGACCAATGACTTCTTTGTAAACCTATTACAATTGGGTACAGACTGGAAAGCCATTGAGGGAGATCAGGTGTTTGAAGGTCACAATGGAGGAGACTTGGTAGGTACCGCAACCCGTGTTGATTTGATATTTGGATCAAATTCTGAACTTCGTGCTATTGCTGAAGTATATGCCGCAAACGATGCCAAAGAAAAGTTTGTGAAAGACTTTGTAAAGGCTTGGGACAAAGTGATGAATTTGGACCGCTTCGATGTAAACTAGTTCTGAATCTACTATACATGAAAACACCCTGAAACTATCAGGGTGTTTTTTTATGGGAATTATTGGATGAAGGCCACCCAAATAGGAGCCTATTCTATCTGTATTCGATTTTCGTCAAACAACCCAATTAGGATACTGTTTCCTTGTCCATCCACTTTTATACCTCCATACGCGGCGTTTTCATATTTCTCCGCCTCTCCTTCCTGAAAGAAGTACGATTCAGCCCCTACATTAATTCCCATCCACTCATGGGCTGTGTATTCAATGATATGCTCATCGGTTTTGAAAGGTTCTCTTTCCTTTTGAAGCCGAACTCTTTGGGCGACCCCATTTGAGTCAAGCTTTACCACACAAAATCCTCTTTTGGGGATACTATCCGGATAGATATTATCTGAAATGGCATAACGCAGTCTCATATAGTCTCCCTGCATCAGAGAGCGGGGATCTACTGGAGCAAGCTCCAATAAAATAAGTTTACCTTCCGAAAGTATCTCTTCTTTCTTAAGGATTGAACTGGTGAAAAAAACCAGTAAAACCAGCAGGTTCAGAAAAATAACTAACCATCTATACCTTTTCATTAGACTTTGTTTTATCGTGAATAAACCAGTAAAGTCCCAAGAAAAATATCCCTGAGGAAAACAACAGAATCGATTTGGTCAGAAGGGTGAAATTCAAATCATAATAATATTGGCCAACAAAATATACCAAAGCGATAATTCCAATGGCCAATCCTGTTCTGTAGTTGACCCTAAAGCTCAATAGCATGATTAAAATAGCTCCTAAGATTGCTGGGGATAACCCAATGGGAATAAGCAATAGAGCCGTTAACAAATAAATGATCGCTTTGTTTTTATTGTTTTTTATCGCATTGATTTTCATAATGATGCCCGCCAAATACATAATGACAGCGAATAATACAACGGATGATATCCAAATGAAATCTTCCGAAACAGGAATCAATTGTCTTTTGCCTACAGCTACCAGCCCAAATAGCAGCGAAACAATCAAACCAATTCGTATGGGATTGTATAGTTTGGATACCTTTTTGTTCAATGAGATGAGTTTTGCTTCGTTGAGAAAGAAATAGGTAAGCAAAAGGGTATGTATAATGATGTATTTATGAACGAGGTCATATACATCATTGGATAGAATAAGAGTAAGCCAACTTCCATTGATTACAAGTATTGAAATAAAGGAAAGAATATAGTTCTGCGTAAAAAACAAGGCTGAAAGCCCTATAAGCCCGACCACCAATATGATTGTATCTTCATGAACATCGGACATGGCCAACCCAACGGAAAGCATGGTAAAACCAACAATATAAATGGATACACTGAACGTATCAATGATGAGCTTGTCAAATATTCTATTAATCCAAATAGCGGCAATAATGAAGGCTACTCCCAAAAAAGTCAAGCTGGTTTCGGAATCAAAAATGCCGGCAATCCCCAAAAAACCTACAAAGGCCAAGGTCGCCAAAAAGCCGCCCAGAACGGAAAGTACCTTAATTGCCAAGGAAGCTTGATTTGAGGTTTGTGCTTCCAAATCTTCAACGATACCTTTTTCATCATATTCAAAAGTATCGCCCTGCTCAGAACGAATACCTTCTAAAAAAGCTTTGATTCGGTCTATTTTTTCCATTTCCTCTGAAGATCAAAAAGTTTAATGATTACCAAGGTTACGCTGGCGATAATAAAGAGACTTATAAACAAAAGCATACCGGCACTATCGGAGACTTCCAACAAAAGACCGGCGATAATTATAATAATGCTGAATAAGACTATGGAAAGATAAAAACCGCTCTTATTTCGTAGTCCATGTAAAATTCCCAGTGCATATAAAACGGAGGCCACAACAATGAGAATTAAAAATTCCCACTGGGCTCCATCAAAAATGCCAATTAAAACACCTATTGTGGCAAAGGTTACCGAAGCCAATGCCAACAAATGGGTAAACCACGTGGGAGCATGAATTGAGGAATTCCTTCTTTTTAAAAACAAAAAGCTGAGCAAAAAAAGTGTGTTTATCCCAAAAAGTAGGGTGAACAATGCAACTTGTGACCATCCATGGGCGACCTGTTGAGAATATAAAATCAGTGTTGTGTGCGATAGGGTAATGAATAGTAGCCAAAGCGGAGCATAGTTGGAAACCATTACCCAAAGCGCAATAAAAAGAGTCCAACTCAAGAAGAAATCATAGGCATTGGCCCCCGTCTGATAGACCTGACCAAAAACTGCGAACAAAACACCTACAAGAATGGATGCCCCGGTCAAAAGAATATTTTTGGTATTGTGGCTTAATCTTGAAAACAGAACAATATACGTCACAATAATGATAAGGGCCTCAATTAGTCCTATTTTGATGAACTTATGCAATTCGGCCCAGTTGTAGGCGAAAAAAAAGATGATTCCGGCTGCTGTGAAACCAACACCTGAACTGATGAAAAAGAGTTTGAGAAACTTTTGCCAAGACAGTTTGTTGTTATATACTTCCTCTTTAAGAACCGTATCAATGCCTTCCGGGGACCAATTACTATTTCTGCTGATTACATGAATCTCTTTGCGTTGAATCTTAGACATGGGATGATTTTGAACGTATCATTTTTATAAATTAATCCAGAGGGTGATAGTGGCCTCAGTGTTTCGCTGATTCTGCGCTTATTGCGTCTGAGATGAGGTGAGCCGTAATTTGCCAATAAAGATAGGAAATAGAAATTATGATGTGGGAAATGATTCTGTTTTAACGATTGGAATTAAGTATTGGACATTACCTAGTCATTCATAAGTCACTTCCAATCTGTTTTTGTAACAAGTTCCATTAGTTTGTCATAAATGGAGCGCAAGCCAAAAGTACCCTGCAAACCGTGATCCCTAATTTTTTTTGTGCTTCCATCACTAAAATCAACCCGAATGGTTACAGTTCTGCCATCGGCCCAAGGGTTTTCGTATTCATTTTTGAGTTCTTTCAGCTTTGCATAAGCAATCATGGCCCAAAGGGCATCGACAGTTTGTTGGGGAATCTTAGTGGTGAATTTCCCTTTTTTGGAGACGTGTTCTTTGCCTATAAATTGGGTGTTCCCAGTTTTGTCAATGGTTAACGTAAAAACAGGACAAGTGCCAAAGCAAGGCACCGTCTCAATGGAAACCTGTTCGATGGTATATGATGTTTGATTGTCGTCAAGTTCAAATATGCCGCCATATTTGACGGTTAAGGTATCGATGACCGAAATTGTTTTATAACGTATCTGGTTCTTGTTTTCATTGTCACGTATTTGTATCTGTCCATGATGTTTGAGGTAGTTTTTTCCATCAATCTTAATTACTTGGGTAAAGTCACAATTTCGAGAAGAGCTCTTTTTTGGTAGGGGCAATAA
Organism: Allomuricauda sp.; assembly: GCF_028282265.1. Classification (GTDB taxonomy): domain Bacteria; phylum Bacteroidota; class Bacteroidia; order Flavobacteriales; family Flavobacteriaceae; genus Flagellimonas. The sequence goes on along the minus strand of NZ_JANQIH010000094.1, from coordinate 6,098 downwards.
ACTATATGTATCAGAGCCCGTATCAAGAAGAACATAGGATTTATAACCGTAGAAATGGGCCGTAAAAACAAGGTCCGTTCTTCCGTCATGGTTTAAATCTACTTTTTCCCAATTCTTCACGTTCCAATCGTTGAAAATCCCATCGCAGTAAAGGTCTTTTTTCATTTGTTCGGTCGACCGAATGGTGAATTTGGGATCATCAAAATCAGGATGAACTTCCCTTACAAAATCAATAACTTCTTGGGTCGTATTAAGAAGGTCGATTCTATTGCCATAGCTAAACATGAAAGCAAGAAATAATATGATTTGTATGATGGTTTTCATCTGATTTTATTAAAATTGAGCACTCTGAATTAAGTTAAGCAATAAATGAGCCATAACGGTCTCGGCTATGAGTAGTTGCGTGGTTTAAGCAATCAATTTAGCATATACGAACCGAATAAAAATCCGCTAGGATTTTCGTAAAGAAGCTAAAAACAAGAAATTAATTCTATACAGTGTTGGCAACTGGCTTTATTCTATTTCAAATTTAAAGATATATGTTTGAGCTCTCCAATATGGGTCAGAATGATCTCTTAGATTTAATTGATTAGCCCAACAATAGATGAGATTATTGTCATCAGAAAATGTAATCTTAGGAGAAACGAAAGTACCTTCAGGAAATTCTGGATATTCACATACAACACTTAAATCTGAATAGTTATAAACATTATCAAAATCTGCTAAATAATTATTATTTGGACTGCAAGCTTTAACATTTGTATTAAAAGTTCTAATAACATTTAAGTCTAAATCCAATTGATAATTTTCCCAAAAGATGTTTTGGTTATCATCAGATAGTAGGATGAAAGCTGATGGATATGAAATTCCATTAGATAAAATGGGAAAGTTTGAGTCTAAGTTAATTGAGGCCCCATCTACATTAAATTTATACATCCTTCCATTACTGGTGTTGCTTTCGCCAGCATACAAAGTATTGGTTGTATTGTCTAGTTCAATATCGCCATGGCTTAATCTACTTGTTGGTCCATTTATTAAACTTCCAGTATTCCCATTATAAATCCAAAATTGAGTACTTCCAGATGAAGGAGGGTTTCTATGACAGTACAGAACATTGTTATTTCCAACTTCTATTTTATGAATTCCCCATCCACCAGTGTTTATTGCAAAAGTTGTAGCCTCTAATGTATCTAAATCAAGTTTTGTTATTTTATCAACGTTTTCTTGACATAAGAATAGATATTGCCCATTGGGTGATATATCTAAATCTGCAAAAAATTCATTTTGTAATATGTGAGAATTAACTTCAATTGTTTCAGAATTAATATCAATTATTAACAAACCATAGACATCTGAATCGTAGCGTTTGTTTCCTACCAAAGCATAGAGCTTTGGTATCGATGGGTCTTTTATGATTTTATGAATGTAATAGGAAAAGTCGATAAAAATACCAGGATGCATACTTTCAATGTTACTACCCATAACATGGTTGTAATTACCATTTGTTTCAACGATAATTTGATATTTCTTATCTTCAACAAGCGATGAATAACTTGTCACATCATATTCTAATGTGTTAATGTTATTGATTTCAACTATTGGATCAAATTCTTCTGAATAAACTTTGTAAGATACAAAGTCATTTCCTTCATATTGTGTCCAATTTAATTTTACAGATTTACCTGTATTTAAAGCCGTAAGTTTTAAGTTATTCGATAATATAATAGAGTCTTTCGCAGTCAAATCCTCATTTGGTATTGAGGCCTCCAAAAATATAGTATGAATTCCCTTGGTTAATGTTTCCTCAATTTCACTTTGAAAAGTATCATTCGGGTTTCCTTCAAATAAAATGCCATCAATACTACTCCTCCAAGTAATTTGAATGTCATTAGTGTTCAGTTGAGTTGAATTAGTACCATAACTAATATTAATATTACCATTAAATATCTTGCTACGATCAGGGTTTTCAAAAATACCATCATATCCTTGATTGTGATATGAATAGTCCCTTGTCTGAATTGGGGTGTTAATTTTAGCGGTAAAACTTGTTATATTTAGAACAGAATTAGGAACGTTATTTTGGTCAGGAACATTATTCTGGTTCTGAGTTTGTTCACTGTCTGAAGTGCAGCTGATTAGTATAATAAAACTAAATAACAAATAATGATTCCTTTTCATATTGTTTAGTTTTCAGCTTGTTGCCAATGTTGGTATATATAAACCTACCAAAAAAGCTAAGTATATCCAAAGGGAATACGTGGCTATTTAATACTTTTTAGACAAACCTTATTAATCACTCAAAGGAATGACGTGGTCATCTATTTTTTTGGACCACACCTTGTTTTCATCCAAAAAAGCCCTTGGCCCCTCTGGACGTGCAGATATATAGGTCTGTTTCAAAACCCTTTTTTGAGATTTGAACGAATCGTCTGTTCCAATATTTACTGAGGATAATTGCTCTAGGGCAAAGCCAATTTCATCATAGCCCAGAATATATCGAGAAGCCGTTGCGCCCGTGAAACGCCCATTGAACTCATACGCTTTTAGCTCACCTGTTTTATTCGATTTCTGCAACTGAATATTTAGTGGCCCGTACCATCCTTTTTTTGAAAACACCGTGTAATACCGTTGTACAAGATTTTCCAATCCGTGGTTTTCGAAAAGCGTGACAACAGAACTGACCCCATTTTTCATTTGGTGCTTTGTGATAATATGTCCCATCAATTCTCCCGATTTGCCTATGTACATTTGCATGCTATACTTTATTTCCTCAACCGAATAAAATAAGGGGAGGCCTCTTTGAATTAGGCTTTCGTGAAAACCTGAAATTTTACTGCCATCTCCCAAATACTCTTGTAAGATTATGGAGCCATCCGAAGAAAGAGAAGAAAGATGCTCCTGATTTAAGACAAAGAAGACACCTTTACTGGCAAAACCCTTTCGAGGCTTCGCAATTAAGGGGAATCCATGTGTGGCAATGAATTTGTCCATGTTCTTTTTGTCCTTATTGTAATCGTAAATAATGGTTTCAGCAAAAGGAAGGGATTCATTATGAGCAAACTCGTAACTAAGCCATTTATCCTCCATTAGTTTTGCTAATTCCGTTTCTCCAGATATGAACCTATCCGAAATATCTGGAAAATCTTTACGTAACATGGATAGAATAATGACATCGATGTCGCGGCCGGGTATAATTAGGTCTGGGGATTCTTCCTGTATGATTTTGCTAAGGACTTTTGAAAATTGCGATGGGGGTAATTCTGAAAGGGGAACTAAGTAAATCTTGTCGCAATCATAAAGAGGTGCATCAGAACTTGCATCGGTTCCTAAAATGATGATATTTTCTCTTCTATGCTTAAGGGTCTCCAATACATTTTGGGCTACCATGCTACCTACACTAATAATCAAAATCTTAGTTTTTTTCATAAAAAGGCTGAGGGTGGTTTTGGTTGGTGATTATGGTTTTATGGTACTGTTTTACATTTCTTCTGGTTTTTGAAGGTAAACCAACTCAAAATAGGAATAAAAACGATGCTAAAAGGGATAAGCTGGAATCAATATGCAGAAAACAGATACCTAATCTTTAAAACAAATACCGCAAACGAACCCCTCCATAATAATTCCGGTCATTACCCGGATAAAAATAACGTGGCTCACTGCCCCCGAACCCTGTGGCATTGATTAACACAGATTGAGCAAAACGAGTATTAAAGAGGTTATTGGCCCCTACGTTTAAGCCCAATGAAAACTTGTTGGCAATTGGAGTTCGATAGCTCAGCCGGGCATTAAATACATTGAATGCTTCACTGCGCAAGGTGTTGGCATCGGTCAAAGGAATTTCATCCACAAATTGATGGGTCAGATTGGCACGAAATCCGATTTGGTGCACAAAATCGATACCCGAGGCTATGCGATGCCGTGGAACTCCTGTCAAAGGATTGCCCGAAAAATCGTCATCGCCGTCTACAAAATCAATAAAGCTATGGTCATTCAAGGTGTAGCTGATGTAAGGGGAAAGCAACATTTCCTTAGAAATTACGACACGGTATTTGGCGTCCAATTCGAGACCCTGGTGCCGGGTTTCACCAGCATTCCTCCCTACAAATTGGTCCTCTCCCACGCGTTGCGCCACCAAAAGGTCATTGATATCCATTCGGTACAGAGCGGCGGTCATGACCAACCTCCTATTGAACAAGGAAATCTGACTGCCCAATTCATAACTGGTTCCCGTTTCTTGGGCAATATCCGGATTAATGATTCCGTCCGGCGTCAGAGTTTCTTCTAAACTTGGGTTTGAAAAACCACGACTTACATTAGCATAAATGTTTCCGTTAGTGAAGGTGTATCGCAATCCGAAACTGGGGAGGAGAATGGCATCAAAGTTTCGTTCGGCAGAGGTGTTTGCTTCACCTGTATTGAACAAATCGCGAAAATCGTATTGAGTCTGATTGAAATTGAGTCCTATTTGGGCCGAAAAACGGTCCGAAAACGGATAGGTCACAGCACCAAAAACGTTGAGCTGGGTGCGAAATTCCTTGTTGTCACTGATTTGGTCCCCTTTAAAACTCCCATCGCCATCTCGGTCACGGAAGAGATTTTGAAATGTACTCCACTCGTATTCATCCTTATACAATTCTCCACCTAAAACGTAGGTTGCTGAACCAATACTTCCTTCGAAAAGACTCCGGAACCCAAATCCATTGGTAATCTCTTCAAGTATATTGAAAGGTCGCGGTTCATCATGATCGAGATAGGTATAAAAAACACTGGTTGTGTTCTTCAGATTATCCGCCAGCTGATATTGATGATATAAACCGGTCAAGGTGTATCTATTGGCCTCAAAACCTCGTGCTGCCAACCAATTGGCCGCTGCCCTACGGGGGTCTTCACGAAAATCAGTTTCGCCAATAGAACTTGGTATCTGTGCGGTATAGTCGATGTAATTGACCAAAACACCAATAGTACTTTTTGAACTTAATGCAAAATTTGAATTAATAAGAATCCCGTCCCGAACAAAACGATTGTTCTGTCTAAAACCATCCGTTTCCAAGCGATTGTAGCTTACTTTTAATCCTAAGCCTTTCTCTTGATGGCTAAACGAGATGTTGTTTTTGAACATATTATAAGAACCCACCGTAAAGTTGTTCACCAAACGCGTTTGACCTTCGCGAGCAAGCTTGGTATTTAGAAGAATGGCCCCACCCAAATTGGTGCCGTACGCGGTTCCTTTAGGACCCTTGATGACCTCAAGTGAACCTAAATTTTCCAAATCAAAAGCCTCAATAGTTGAAAAACCTGTGCCATTCGTAACCGGAATGCCATTGAAGTACAAACGCAGTTTGTCGGTGCCGAAAGGCGTACGAGCTCCCACACCTCTAATGGTAATACGGTTGGTGTTCAAAGCTCCTGAAAGGAGATAAACTCCGGAAATTTGGTTGATGGCCGAAGGAATATCAACTGGATTGAACCGTTCAAAAGTTTCCGTGCCGATGGCGGATGAAGTCGTGATGCCCACTGCGTTTGTCGGGATTACCTCTTCGGTCAAAATCACTTCGTCCAATCGGGTAACCGTATCATTTTTTACCTGTTGCCCACAAATCCCGAAAGAAAACAAAAGGCAAAGGCTCAGAAGAACATTTCTCATAGATTTGGGCTATTTCTTTAGTTTTATGGTTTTGCCTTTTCGAGCACTTTCACGGGCGGCATCCAAAATTTCCATGACAATCATGTTGTTTTCCGGTGAGGATAGGTCAAAGGGAGAAAGTTGATGTTGACCCTTAATTACAGCAGCAAATAGCGAAAAGGGATCATTCAATGGATATTCCCGCTCAGACAGTTCCATTTTTTCTTCGGAAAAACCATCGTAACCCTCGGCTATGCGAATACGGAAATCGTTACGGTTATCGGCATACAAAGTCCCGGTTAGGCCGTAGATTTCCATATCCTTTCGCCCAATGGGCCAGTTCCAAGACGCTTCTATTATGGCTTGGGCGTTGTCGTAGGTCAAAAGAATGGTAGCATCATCATCCACTTTGGGATTATTTTCAGGTTGTAGCTGCTGTGTGACTGCGGTAACGGTTGTAGGTCGTTTTCCTTTC
>NZ_JANQIH010000070.1 GCF_028282265.1 Allomuricauda sp. | reverse complement strand
GTACTGCTGAACAACCAATCAAAGATAGCCCAGCACGTGATAACCGACCTTTACAGTATTGTTCAGGAGGTATTTCAGGCCCATAAGAGCGAACCTCTTAATAAGTCCATGGTCAGCTCTCGAACTTCTGACCCAGATGGCACGTAAACTAAAGAGTCTCTTTATTGTTTTCTAGTGATGTTTCCCAATTACTCCCGTAAGATTGGTCGGGCCCTACGGATTGGTAGGGGAGGCGGTTGGTTTAGTAAGGGGCTAGGCGCGGTATCTTTTTATCATGTATGTTCCATGAAGTTTCTTGAAAAGAACTATTGCGAAGTATAGGTTGAGGGGCTTGGCATTTAACTTGCTCTTAAACTTTCGGGAAGAGCGATTAAAATAATCCGTTATACTATATATCTTTTGCACACCTTCTTTTTTAAGCATTTGATAAGTATGGTATCGTAGATATGGCGCTATATTTTTGCCGCGATACGATTGATAGGTATACATGTTCAACAAATAGGCTTCATGTGATGACAGATGAAAGCTTTTCTTTTTAAAAATGACAATATCGTACTTTACGCAAGTAACAGCAGCCACCTGATTTTCATGTTTAAGGGCAACAACCTTCATACGCCCATTTTGGGAACTTCGTAGTACATCTTCTGAATTAAAAAAGGTGATGTCTTTTAAAGCGGCTATTTCATCTGGAGTAAGATAACATATCTGCAGGTTTTCAAAGTCACCCCTTATTTTTGGTTCCATGCAATCGCCGCTTCCTTCCAAAACCCAGAAGTAAGGACCCATATCTATGCCTAGTTTGACAAGAAAGTCCTTTATGGTCATTAGCAGCAGCCCATGTCTGATTCTACTCCATAATAATTTGAGCTTATAGAACTTTTCGCCTTCTTTGATTTTCACTGGTCTATGAATGATTTTGCAAACGACCGTAGTGTCCGTTTCCGCTTTCAAGTTTTAACAGAGTCCTCAGTTCAAGGGGAGTCATCACTTCTCGCTGATTGGCTGTGGCAATCGTATGGATTCGTTGAATCAAATCTATGTTTGAGGCCAATCTTGTTCTTTCTGTATCGTACCAAATATTATCTTCTAGGCCCACCCGAACACCTCCTCCCATGGCAATGGCCAAGGAGTTCATTTTTAATTGGGCGTTGCCTATACCACCAATACTCCAAAATGAGTTTTCAGGAAGTTCGTTGATCATAACCCCGGCATTCAAAAGGTTTGCTTGAGCACAAGCAATGTTCCCTAAAATAAGATTGAAGTAGTAGGGAGGGTTTATCAACTCCTTTTTTTCCAGATACTTTGCGTAATTGATCATCCCTACATCAAAAACTTCGAGTTCGGGGACAATTCCTTTTTCAAGCATTGCCGCCGCCAGATTCTTGATCATTTCTGGGGAATTCATACTGGCCGTGGCGTTGAAATTTAAGGAACTTAGGGTCAAACTTCCCATGTCAGGTTTCACTGAACCCGAAAGGGACAATGGGTCGGCTCGCTTTTCAAATGCCGAGAAGTTCCTCCCGCTTAGGGAAACACAAATAACCAACTCAGGATTGTAAGCGCGAATTCCTGCAATAATTTCTGCATAAACTTCCTTATGATAGGTAGGCTTGCCAGAGTTTTCGTCCCTGGCGTGCAAATGCACCATGCTTATACCAAGTTCAGAGGCCTTTAGTACATCATCCACAATTTCTGATACGCTAATCGGGACCTGGGGGGTCATGTCCTTCGTTGGAATCATTCCAGTGGGCGTGAAGTTGATAACTAGTTTTTCCGCCATAATTATCTGGAAATTTTAATCTTAAATCGATTAGATACTAAAACTACTACCAATCAATGGTTTACCTACATGAAATAGGACTAACTCTTTTTTTTTCGGATGAAGTGCGGAAACCACCGCGTTTACACTACGGAAAATCAGCAGTTTTAAGAGGAATACGGTTTATATCACTTTCATATGCGCTTTAAGTGCTGTGATTATGCCCAATATGTTTTCAACAGTATCTTCCAAGTAATACTTAACCGTAAGGTGTGGAATGCGAACAGTGGTGAAACCATTTTTGAACGAATACATAGCTTCCTCTAAATCCTTTAGGGCCTGTTCGTGGGTGATAAGATTGTATTCGGTATCAATCTCAATATTGAGCTTTACTCTTGAGAAGGCAATATCGACTGATTTATTTCCATCCCACCATTCAAGCATGGGGTGGGCGCCTTTCTTTTTGAGCGCATAAAACAGTTGTATGGCCTCTAGGGGAGTGTTGTTGTTCAGAATAATTCTTTTGATAAGCTTGGTGTGTCGCTCACATAGATTGACTCCAAGATTGTCAAAAGACTCTTTATGTTCGTGCTGGCTGATTTCTTTGCCACAATCTGAGCATGTCATAAGTCCAGGTCAAGTTTAGGTCGTTTATTAAGTGATTTGGGATTATTATAACTTTTACATTTTGATAATCGTATAATTACATAAGCTAAATCAGGCTTATTTTAGACGAAATGCATTTTTTTGGATGAAATGCACAATTTTTCCCAAAAGATTATACTTTAACCATCCAGTATTTTGAATATGTTTAAAAAAATCGGACCTGGTATTTTAGTAGCTGCCGCCTTTGTTGGTCCAGGGACTATTACCATATGTACCATAGCAGGTGTGCGTTTTGATTTTGCGCTCATCTGGGCCATTCTACTTTCCATACTGGCAACAATGGCACTACAGGAAATGGCGGGGCGTATAGGTTTCTTGTCCCAACAAGGTTTAGTGGATGTCGTTAAGAATCAAATCAAGGTCAAATGGTTTAGAAATTTTGTGATTGGGGTAGTTTTAGCAGCTATTCTAATCGGAAATGCAGCCTATGAAGCAGGAAATATAGGAGGAGCTACCTTAGGGTTGGAGGGAATTTACAATTCACGTGATTTTCCATTTCTGTACCCACTTATCATTGGTTTCTTGGCGTTTATTATCCTTTGGATTGGAAGTTATAAAATCTTGGAACGAATTTTCATAGCGCTGGTCAGTCTTATGGGACTTTGTTTCGTAATCGCTGCCATCCTAACAAAACCTTCTTTGCTTGAGATTTTGAAAGGTACATTTGTGCCGACATTTCCTGACGAAAGCATTCTGACTATAATGGCTTTGATAGGGACTACCGTTGTGCCATATAATTTGTTCCTGCATGCTGCATTGGTCAAGGAAAAATGGGGAACTTCTGGAAATCTCTCAGTTATCCGCCAAGATACAGTCGTTTCCATTGCTATTGGAGGTATAGTATCCATCTCAATTTTGATAACGGCCGCTGCATCGCAAATCACGGATGTCACCAACGTTATGGATATGGCAAAGGGAGTAGAACCGTTGTTTGGCAGAATGGCGGTTTATTTTATGGCAACGGGCCTCTTTTGTGCTGGAATTACCTCTGCAATGACGGCCCCGCTAGCAGCTGCTTACGTCGCCAATAGTTGCTTTGGATGGAAAGGAACCAAGGATATTCGATTTAAGTTGGTTTGGATGATCATTTTGTTCTTGGGTGTATTTTTTCTGTCCTTTGATATAAAACCCATTCAAGTCATTCAATTTGCGCAGATTGCCAACGCCATACTACTTCCCATAATGGCTATCTTATTATTGTGGATTGCCAATAAGAAAGCTATCGTAGGAAAGCATAAAAATACATGGGCACAAAACCTGATTGGATTTGTAATTATCGGGTTTTCCTTTTTTTTGGGAATAAAAAGTATTTTGAAGGTTCTTGAAATGTTCTAATGAATCAATTGAGAATAGATATTAACTGTGATGTAGGGGAAGGTATCGGAAATGAAGCTGAGCTGTTTCCCCTTATAGGCTCCTGTAACATCGCTTGCGGAGGACATGCCGGGGACGCCAAGTCTATTTTAGAGATGATTCATTTGGCAAAACTCCATAAGGTTAAAATAGGAGCCCATCCATCCTATCCTGACCGCAAGAATTTTGGTAGACAGGTCATGGATATTTCAAAAGAAGAACTAAGGCAAAGCCTAAAGCTACAGTTACAATCTTTTATATCCATCCTGAAAAAGGAAAATGTTACCCTCCACCACATTAAACCGCATGGCGCACTCTACAATAAAATCGCCCAAGATGAAAATCTGGCTCTTTTGGTATTAAGTCTGTTTGAAGAGCTGGATGTGGTAAAAAGAATATATGCACCTTTTGGGTCTGTTGTTGCGAAAATGGCTCCAAAGAATGGAGTTGAAGTAGTTTTTGAAGCATTTGGTGACAGAAACTATAATAAGGATGGAAGTCTTGTGTCCAGACAAAAGGAAAATGCCGTTATTCGTGACCCAAAAGCGGTATTGAATCATGTACTTCCGATGGTCAAATCGGGTAAGGTAATGACTGTGGAAGGAATTGAAATTAAAATTTCTGCAGATACGATTTGTATACACGGTGACACCCCCAATGCTTTGGAAATATTAACGTATCTTACCAATGAATTACCAAAGCACGACGTGCTGTTATCAAAGTGAAAAAGTACCCCATCTCCATCAAGCCCTTTGGTGAGCGCGCCATTTTAATTGAATGGCCCAATAAGGTTGATGAGGCCATTCTTGAAGACATCCTTCTTTTTGTGAAGAGTTTTAAAAAGCTTGAAATCCCGGGGTGGGAAACAATTCCGGCATATAGCTCGATATTGATGGTCAGCAATGCTGAAATATCTGATTTTCCCAAGCTTGAAAAGACCCTGTTGGACTGTTATATCAGGATGAACAAATCAGAAACCCGTGCTCAACGCTTTCTTTGGAAATTACCAGTTTGCTACGACGACGAATTTGCGATAGACCTTGCAGAGACAACTAATTACTTAAATCTATCAGCAAGCGCATTGATAGAGTCTCATACGTCGTGTGAATATACTGTTTTTGGTATCGGTTTTTTGCCCGGTTTCATGTATCTCGGGGGCTTGCCAAAGACTTTGGAAATCCCAAGGCGAAAGGAACCTAGACTGCACGTGGATAAGGGTTCGGTAGGGCTAGCCGGTAAACAGACAGGAATCTATCCGCAAGATTCCCCCGGTGGTTGGAACATTATAGGGAGTTGCCCAATCCCCATTTTTAATGCCACAAAAGAAACCCCCTGTTTTGTAAATGTCGGAGACCGAATTAAGTTTCAAAGTGTATCAAGAGCAGAATATGATTTACGTAAGATAGAAGGAGAGGTAGGTATTTATAATTTGGAAAAAACTGAGATAGATGCTTAAAGTCCTGAAATCAGGTTTCTTTACAAGTATTCAAGATCTTGGGAGATTGAACTATAGGAACATAGGTGTTCCCGTGTCAGGAGCAATGGACCATGATTCAGTAAAAAAGGCAAATCGGTTGCTTGGAAATGACACCATAGATCCGGTTCTGGAGATTACAATGACCGGCCCGACCCTGCAATTCGATTCACCTACCACAATTTGTCTCTCCGGGGCATTTATGTCCCCAACTTTAAATAATGAACCTATTGAATATTATAAGGTCATTTCAGTGAAGCAAGGGGATATCCTTTCTTATGGGAAGCTTGAAAATGGCTTTCGTAGCTATTTGGCTGTAAAAGGAGGTTTCAAGGCGATTTCTGTTTTGGGCAGTTGTTCGCAATATTTTCCGGTCACACCAAGAAAATCAATCAAGGACGGTGATGAAATAATGTACGATGCAATTGCTTCATTTGAACCCATTCTTTCAGAGTTGAGAACTGAAAATCACTTCCAATCAAAAAATATAACCGTATATAAGGGACCTGAGTTTTTCATCCTATCGGATAAACAACTCGCAGACCTTTTTTCAAAGCGTTTTACGGTATCCAAAGAAAACAATAGAATGGCATATCAATTGTCTGAAAAAATTGATGGGCACTCCTATTCCATGCTTACTTCCGGTACCTTGCCGGGAACGGTTCAGTTAACACCGCTGGGAAAATTGATTGTCCTCATGAAAGATGGACAAACAACAGGAGGTTATCCAAGAATTTTACAACTATCTGAAGATGCTATTTGTCTTCTGGCCCAAAAAAAGTTTGGAGATTCACTCTTTTTTAAACTCGTTGGCTAGATTTTACGGTATACCTCTTCAAAAGGCACTCTGAACCTGGGGCCATAAATTCCATTATCGGCACGCACACCGCAGCCTATCACCATGTTGATTTCAGCCCCACGCGGCAAGCCCAATATTCGTTTTACAGCCAAAGTATCGCTTCCCTCCATTGGGCAGGTA
>NZ_JANQIH010000056.1 GCF_028282265.1 Allomuricauda sp. | reverse complement strand
AAGGCTTTGGCCGACGAAGCCACGAACGAAAATATCGGTGCGGATTTTTTTAAAAAATACTCGGTTGAAGAGCTTTCATTGCTTTCCGATTATGAATTGAACCGCTATGGGCGACTTACAGAACCGTTGGTTTTGCATCCTAATAGTGTTTATTACGAGCCCATTTCTTGGCAAGATGCCTATCAGCTTATTTCTGAAGAACTGCATAAACTGGATTCCCCCGACGAAGCTATTTTTTATACTTCGGGCCGTTCGAGTAATGAAGCTGCATTCCTCTATGGCATGTTTGCCCGGGCATTGGGCACTAATAATATGCCCGATTGTTCCAACATGTGCCATGAAAGTAGCGGTGTTGCTTTAAGTGAAACGTTGGGCATTGGTAAAGGCTCGGTGAAATTGGAAGATTTTTATGAAGCAGAGGTCATTCTTATCGCAGGGCAAAACCCTGGGACCAACCACCCAAGGATGTTATCGGCTCTTGAAAAGTGTAAGCAAAATGGTGGAAAAATCATCAGCATCAATCCCTTAAAAGAGGCAGGACTGGTCAGTTTTAAAAATCCACAAAAAGTAAAAGGATGGTTAGGGAGTGGCATTGCGTTGGCGGACATCCATTTGCCAGTGAACATCAATCAAGATATCGCCCTAGTAAAGCTTTTATTTAAAAAGCTAATCCATCTCGATAAGGAAAGTAAAGGGCAGGTTTTTGATCATAATTTTATCAAGCAATACACCGAAGGATATGAAAGCCTAATCTCTGACCTTGAACAATATGATGAAGAAACACTTTTGGAACTATCTGGGGTCAGTGAAGAACTGGTCGATTCCACAGTGGCTTTGTTATCAGAAAAATCAAAAATTATTGTTTGTTGGGCGATGGGCCTTACACAGCATAAGAACGGGGTAGAGAATATTCGGGAATTTGTCAACTTGCTCTTGTTGAAAGGAGCGATAGGCAAACCCAACTCGGGCACATGTCCTGTTCGTGGCCACAGCAATGTACAGGGCGACCGTAGCGTTGGCATTCACCACTACGTGAACAAAACCCTCAATGAAAAAATAAAAAAACATCTGGGTTTCACAGCTCCTACAAAACAGGGATATGACACTGTGGAGTCCATCCATGCCATGTACGAGGGAAAAGCCAAGGTGTTTGTCTGTTTGGGTGGAAACTTTTTGATGGCTGCTTCGGACACAGAATATACCGCAAAAGCCATCCAGAACTGTGAGCTAACGGTTCAAGTCAGCACCAAACTGAATCGTTCCCATTTGGTAACAGGAAGAACTGCTTTAATCTTACCTACGCTGGGACGCTCAGAAAAGGACCAAAAAGGAGGTAAAGATCGGTTCATCACCACGGAAAATAGCATGGGGAAGGTGCGTTGGTCCAAAGGAATGCTGCAACCCACGCAAGGCGATATTAAAAGCGAACCGGAAATCATCGCTGAAATGGCCAATACCTATTTTCAGGGAAAACACTCCGTTCCCTGGGATGAATTGGGGAATGATTACACCTTGATTAGGGAATATATAGACAAGATTGCCAAAGGTTTTGAGAATACTGAGAATCGGTCGAAGGGAACAGGGTATTATCTTCCAAATAATGCAAGAGATTTAGATTTTGGCAAACTTCCCAATGGCAAGGCAAAGCTTACCATCAACCCTTTGCCGCAACATGATTTAAAATCGGATGAGTTGATGTTGATGACCATCCGTTCCCATGATCAGTTCAACACTACTATTTATGGAATGGATGACCGGTATCGCGGAGTCTACAACGAACGAAGAGTGATTTTCATGAACGAAGCCGACATGGAAGCTCGAGCCTTAAGGAAAATGGATGTGGTGCACATCACCAGTAATTATGACGATACCGAGCGAAAAGCCTTGAATTTTTTGGTGGTACCCTATGAGATTCCCAAAGGAAATATGGCGGCCTACTACCCTGAAACCAATGTGCTCGTCCCCTACAATCACTTTGCCGATAGAAGTCAAACTCCTATTAGCAAATCCATCAAGGTGAGTTTGGAAAAAGTAAAACCTTAGTTTATTTGAAGGCCGAGTGCCCAGTAATATCAGCCCCGGTAATCAACAAGTGGATATCATGGGTTCCCTCGTAAGTAATCACACTTTCGAGATTCATCATGTGGCGCATGATGCTATAATCTCCAGTGATCCCCATTCCACCTAAAACTTGTCGGGCCTCCCTTGCAATCTTGATGGCGATTTCCACATTGTTTCGCTTCGCCATAGAAATCTGTGCGGTAGTTGCCCTACCCTCGTTTTTCAATTGTCCCAATCGGAAAGCGAGTAATTGTGCCTTGGTGATTTCGGTAACCATTTCCGCCAACTTCTTTTGTTGTAATTGAAAAGCTGCAATGGGTTTTCCAAATTGAATTCGTTCCTTGGCATAACGAAGTGCTGTATCATAGCAATCCATGGCAGCTCCCACAGCTCCCCACGCAATGCCATAGCGGGCAGAATCCAAACAACCGAGTGGTGCGCCTAGGCCACTCTTGCCCGGCAGTAAGTTTTCTTTAGGAACCTTTACATTATCAAAAATCAGCTCTCCTGTAGCTGAAGCACGAAGTGACCATTTATTATGGGTCTCCGGGGTTGAAAATCCTTCCATGCCCCGTTCCACAATCAGGCCATGGATACGGCCTTCCTCGTTTTTGGCCCAAACTACGGCAACATCGGCAAAAGGTGAATTGGAAATCCAAAGCTTGGCTCCATTCAATAAATAATGGTCGCCCATATCCTTGTATTTGGTTTCCATTCCCCCTGGGTTGGAACCATGATTGGGTTCGGTCAATCCAAAACAGCCCATCCACTCCCCAGTTGCCAATTTCGGGAGGTATTTTTTACGTTGTTCCTCGGTCCCATAGGCAAAAATGGGATACATCACCAAAGAAGACTGTACTGAAGCCGTGGAACGCACACCACTATCACCACGCTCTATCTCTTGCATGATCAGTCCGTAGCTGATTTGGTCCAAACCGGCACCTCCATATTCTTCTGGAATATAGGGTCCAAAGGCTCCTATCTCGGCCAGTCCTCCAATAATTTCTTTAGGAAATTCAGCCTTCTGGGCATACTCCTCAATGATAGGGGAAACGTCACGCTTTACCCACTGTCGGGCAGCGTCCCTTACTAATTTATGTTCTTCGGAAAGTAAATCGTCGAGATTGTAATAATCAGGGGCTTCAAATAAATCAGGCTTCATGTAAAACAAATGCATAAATGCCATTCCTTCGAAGGCAGGAATCCAAGATGAAATTCTATTTGGATTCCGTATCAAGTACGGAATGACAGGTTAATTAACTTCTCAAAGGTAGGAAGGAAATATAACAATGCAAGAAGCCATTGTTACATTTTTAGATAGAAGTCCTTGGTCAACGAAATGTATTCTGATGTGTACTCGTGGCGCTCCATTTCGATAATCAATTCATCCTCGGCAACAGCAGACTCTTTAAAACCAAATTCCATCAAACTTCGTTTGCTTTCGCTTTCAGGATTCCCCTTTACCCGTGTTATTCGATTTGGAAAAAGATTGTATTGGCTCGCCATCTCGACGAATTTGGCTTCTTCCTTAAACGGAAGTATTATTGAGAATAATCCATCCGATGAGAGTAGTTGCGACACGCCTTCCAACAATTCTTCAAAAGGCAACGAGGTGGTTTGTCGCGCCCTATCCCTCGATGAGTCCCCGCTGCTTACCTCCTCGGCATAAAAAGGCGGATTGGAAACTATCAAATCATATTTTTCATCCATTTCCTGAACAAACTCGTCCAATCCTGCATGATAGCAGAACAAACGGTCGGCCCATGGAGATGTTTCGAAATTTTCAACACACTGCTCATAAGCACCCTCCTCAATTTCAATGGCATCGATGACCTCGGCAGTTGACCTTTGGGCCAATTGCAGCGCAATAAGCCCTGTGCCCGCTCCAATATCTAGAATAGACTCAGGTTTATTTTCAAGAGAGGTCCAAGCTCCCAACAGCACTCCATCGGTGCCGACTTTCATGGCGCAGCGGTCTTGATGTACCATAAATTGTTTGAA
>NZ_JANQIH010000050.1 GCF_028282265.1 Allomuricauda sp. | reverse complement strand
AGCCCGATAAAGTTATAATGATCGATTCAACAGATTTCGAAGGGAAATTTGAATTTCGCCCTTTGGAACCTGGTTACGGATTGACGGTTGGAAACGCGTTGAGAAGGGTATTGCTTTCCTCTTTGGAAGGTTTTGCCATTACTTCAGTACGTATTGATGGTGTTGAGCACGAGTTTTCAGTGATTCCAGGCGTTGTAGAAGACGTTACTGAAATCATTTTGAACCTAAAACAGGTACGTTTCAAAAGACAGATTGATGATGTAGAGAGTGAAACCGTTTCTGTTTCTGTTAGTGGAAAAGAGCAATTGACCGCTGGGGATTTCCAGAAGTTCATTTCTGGGTATCAAGTATTGAACCCCGATTTGGTTATCTGTAACATGGATGCCAAGGTGAATGTCAATCTTGAGATCATCATTGAAAAGGGTCGTGGATATGTTCCTGCAGAGGAAAACAAAAAATCCAATGCACCTTTGGGAAGCATCGCGGTTGATTCTGTGTACACGCCTGTAAAAAATGTAAAGTACAGTATTGAGAACTTTAGGGTTGAGCAAAAGACTGACTACGAAAAGTTGGTTTTTGAAATCGTTACCGACGGTTCCATCCACCCTAAGGATGCTTTGACCGAAGCGGCAAAAGTATTGATTCACCACTTTATGTTGTTCTCTGACGAGCGTATCACCCTTGAGGCTGATGAAATCGCACAGACTGAGACCTATGATGAGGAGTCATTGCACATGCGCCAATTGTTGAAGACCAAATTGGTCGATATGGACTTGTCAGTTCGTGCATTGAACTGTTTAAAAGCTGCTGAAGTAGATACCTTGGGTGACTTGGTGTCTTTCAACAAAAACGATTTGATGAAGTTTAGAAACTTCGGTAAGAAGTCTTTGACTGAATTGGAAGAGTTGGTTATCAACAAGGGACTTCAATTCGGAATGGACCTAAGCAAATATAAATTAGATAAGGATTAATAATCATATTTTGCTCCCCGTTCAGCGGGTTTGGTAGCAAGATGATAATGCAAAGAAAATGAGACACGGAAAGAAATTCAATCATTTAGGTAGAACTGCCGCCCACAGAAAGGCCATGTTGGCCAACATGGGTTGTTCCTTGATTGAACACAAAAGAATCAACACTACGGTTGCCAAGGCAAAAGCTTTAAAGCAGTTCATTGAGCCGTTGATTACCAAGGCCAAGACCGAGAACAATCAAACTACTGAGAAAAGTACCCATAACAGAAGGGTTGTTTTTAGCAACTTAAGAAATAAATATGCGGTTACTGAGCTTTTTGGAGCTGTTGCTGAAAAAGTAGGTGATCGACCAGGAGGCTATACCCGAATCATTAAATTGGGAAATCGTCTCGGTGATAACGCCGATATGGCGATGATTGAACTTGTTGACTTCAACGAATTGTACAACGCTGGTAAACCTAAGAAGAAATCTACCCGAAGAAGTAGAAGAGGTAGCAGTGGTAAAAAAGTGGAGGCAGCTGCTCCAGTAGCTGAAACCAAAGCTGACGATTCAGAAGAATAGAAAATGTTATTAACTATTGTATTAGTGGAAAAAGGATAAGTGAGAACTTATCCTTTTTTTATGTTTTTTTGTGAAAATGAAAATGTATCAAGGGCTATGAAATACCAAGCGAAAAAGAGAGCACTGATTCTATTGGCAGACGGGACCATTTTCTACGGAAAGTCCGTAGGCAATAAAGAAGGAACCGCTGTTGGGGAAGTATGTTTCAATACAGGAATGACAGGTTACCAAGAAATCTTCACGGACCCTTCGTACTTTGGCCAATTAATGGTGACCACCAATGCTCATATTGGTAACTACGGAACCAACAATGATGAAGTGGAATCTGATTCCATTAAAATTGCGGGACTGATTTGTAAAAACTTCAGCTACGAATACTCACGCCCGAATGCGGATATGAGCCTCTTGGAATTTTTGGATGAAAACAACCTCTTTGCCATTTCCGATGTGGATACCCGGGCCTTGGTCAGCTATATCCGTGATAACGGAGCAATGAACGCAGTGATTTCGACTCGCGTCGACGAGGTTGACACTTTAAAGGAAGAGTTGAAAAAAGTACCAAGTATGGAAGGGCTCGAATTGGCGTCCAAGGTTTCAACCCAAGAACCCTATTACTTTGGAGATGAAAACGCAGATTTTCGTATTTCGGCTTTGGATATCGGAATCAAAAAGAACATCCTCCGAAATCTTGCAAAACGGGGTGCTTATATCAAGGTATTCCCCTACAATACTACCTTCAATGAAATGAAGGAATGGAATCCCGATGGTTATTTTATCTCAAATGGCCCTGGCGACCCTGAACCCTTGAATGAAGCCATAGCCACAGCCAAGGAAATGATTCAATCGGATAAGCCTTTGTTCGGTATCTGTTTGGGACACCAAGTATTGGCATTGGCAAACGGTGTCTCTACCTATAAAATGCACCACGGCCACAGGGGAATCAACCATCCCATTCTGAATCTTTTGACCGGAAAAGGGGAGATTACCTCCCAAAACCATGGTTTCGCCATCAGTCGAGAGGACACGGAGGCAAACAAGGAGTTGGAGATTACGCATGTGCACTTGAACGATAATACCGTAGCCGGAATCAAGATGAAGGACAAGGAAGTGTTTTCTGTGCAGTACCACCCCGAAGCAAGTCCGGGACCGCACGATGCTGAGTATTTGTTCGATCAGTTCTTTGAAGCGATTAAAGCAAGCAGCGACAAAAACGTTGTAGTTTAACGAATTGTTATTTTTCTGTGGATAAACCAGTTCTTAAAGAATAAGAACTGCGTCGCTTTCGTATCTTTGCCAAATTAATTTTCAACCAAAAACAGACAAAAATGAGCATCATCATCAATATTCATGCGAGACAGATTCTGGATTCAAGAGGTAACCCAACCGTTGAAGTGGATGTAACCACTGAAAATGGAATTGTTGGTAGGGCAGCTGTCCCTTCAGGAGCATCTACAGGTGAACATGAGGCCGTAGAATTGCGCGACGGGGGAGATTCCTTTATGGGTAAGGGAGTTGGCAAAGCAGTAAACAATGTCAATACAACCATTGCTGAAGAATTGGTGGGAACCTCGGTTTTTGAACAAAACTATATTGATGAGGCCATGATTGCCTTGGATGGTACTCCTAACAAATCAAACTTAGGGGCCAACGCAATTTTGGGAGTTTCCTTGGCAGCGGCAAAGGCGGCAGCCAACGAGTTGGGCATGCCTTTATATCGTTATGTAGGTGGCGTTAGTGCCAATACCCTTCCGGTTCCTATGATGAACATCATTAACGGAGGTTCGCATTCCGATGCCCCCATAGCCTTTCAAGAGTTTATGGTTATGCCGGTTAAGGCGAAGGATTTTAGCCATGCCATGCAAATGGGGACTGAAATTTTCCATAATCTGAAAAAAGTACTGCACGATAGAGGGCTAAGTACTGCTGTAGGAGATGAAGGAGGCTTTGCTCCGACCTTAGATGGAACGGAAGATGCTTTGGATACGATTGGAAAAGCGGTAGAAAAAGCAGGATACAAACTAGGGGATGATGTTATGATTGCTTTGGACTGTGCTTCTGCCGAATTCTATGTAGACGGAAAATACGACTATACCAAGTTCGAAGGTGATAAAGGCGCTGTTCGTACCTCGGAGGAACAAGCGGAGTATTTAGCTGAGCTGTGCGCCAAATATCCTATCATTTCAATTGAGGATGGTATGGATGAGAACGACTGGGATGGCTGGAAAATGCTGACCGAAAAAGTGGGTGACAAAGTTCAGTTGGTTGGTGATGATTTGTTTGTGACCAATGTGGAACGTCTCTCACGAGGAATTGAAAACGGAATTGGAAATTCCATCTTGATAAAAGTGAACCAAATTGGTACGCTTTCCGAAACCATCGCGGCGGTAAACATGGCTAAAAATGCGGGCTACACCTCTGTAATGTCACACCGTTCTGGGGAAACCGAAGACAACACCATTGCTGATTTGGCTGTAGCACTCAACACGGGTCAGATTAAGACAGGTTCAGCTTCGCGTAGCGACCGTATGGCCAAGTACAATCAATTACTTCGTATTGAGGAGGAATTGGGCGGAACAGCCTACTATCCGCAGGAGAAGGCCTTCAAGGTGAAACAATAAATAATGTTTTTTTAGCATTGCAAAAGCCTTTACCATTTGGTAAAGGCTTTTTTTTGTTCCCGATAGAAACTTTGGTAACTTAAACAAAAAACCCAAACCGATTAAAAATCCCCTTAATGAACAACTTTTTATTCGTTTCTGCCGAGAATGATGCGATACCCAATTGCAAGGCAGGAGGAATGGGCGACGTGGTGCGTGATGTCCCCAGACAAATATCCGAACGTGGAGACAAAGTACATGTAATTGTACCCTCCTATGGTAGATTACATCAAGATGGGGTGTTTAAGACCCATCTCCATTTTCATTTAAGAATCATGGGGTATACGGCCGAGTTGTATGAAGTAAGGCCCAAGAAGGAGTTTCCGAACGTATCCCATTATGTAATCCATCATCCAGAAATTGAGGCGGGTGACATAGCACATATTTACCACAATGATCCAGAAGAACCGTTTTATACCGATGCCATAAAGTATTTCATCTTTTGCACAGCAGTGGCAGAGGCGGTCAAAAGTGGGGCTTTTGGTAATTTGGATGTCATACACCTTCATGATTGGCACACCAGTCTTTTGCTGTTTCTTAGGGCCTATCATAAGGAATATCAAGTACTTCAAGATATTCGATTTGTATATAGCATTCATAATCTCGCTATACAGGGTATCCGACCTTTTCGCGACAACTATTCTTCAATCGAAAATTGGTTTCCAGACATCGAAATCGACGAGCCCGCCCTCATGGACTATCGATATCAAGATTGCATCAACCTTATGGCGGTCGGTATCCGTTTTGCCGATGCGGTCCATACGGTTTCCCCTTCTTATAAACAGGACGTGTTGAAGCCTAGCTCACCACCGGAGTTTATAGGGGGTGAAGGTCTGGAAGACGACTTAAGGAAAGCCGATGGAGAAGGACGTTTGTTCGGAATTTTAAATGGATGCAACTACAAAAACATCAACAAAGAGAAGAAAGGACTTATCTATAGAAACACGGTCAAGGCACTTTTCCAATGGCTTCAAGAGGAGTCAAAAAAATACAAGGCGGATTTTCTGGCCCATACAGGAGAGAAAATCATGAGTTTTGTGGACAATCGTCCCAAATTCATTGCTGCCAGTGTAGCTCGACTAACAGAACAAAAATTCTATTTTTTTAAGCGTTCACCAGAAGCTTTTGTGGAGATTTTGAAGAAACTGGAAAAAGTGGATGGTATTTTCATGTTATTGGGAACCGGTGCTCCAGAGTACGAAGAGCTCTTTAGAGGGTTGAGTTACGAACACAAGAACTTCATATTTACCAACGGCCAATCGGAAAAACTGATTGACTCCATGTACTTGGAGTGCGATGTCTACTTTATGCCCAGCCTTTTTGAACCTTGCGGCATAAGTCAAATGTTGGCTATGCGTAATGGAAATCCCTGCTTGGTTCACCATACAGGCGGGTTAATAGACACGGTGGAACACCTTAAGACCGGGTTTGGTTTTGATGGCGATACCTATGACGAGAAGATTAAGAATATGCTCAGCACATTTGATTTGGCCTTGGACATTTATATGAATGACAAACCTACCTGGAAGAAGATTCAGGCCAATGCCAAGCGCATGCGCTTTACCTGGAAAAAATCCGTGGATACCTACTATAGTTCGTTGTATCAGTTGACATAAAAACCTTTGGTTTTCAGCGCTGATGTCCTCGATGTTAAGAAGGACTTAAATCGAATGGGGAAATTGTTAATGCCTTAGCTTTTTCGTAAATTTAACGTTCCATTCTAATAATCTTTTAAAATAAAACATGTCGGATAAAGCAATACTTGAATACGCTGGAAATCGTTACGAATTTCCGGTGATAAAAGGTAGTGAAAATGAGTTGGCCGTAGATATCAAAACCCTACGAGGAACAAGTGGTATAGTGACCATAGACCCTGGATATAAAAACACGGGTTCCTGTGAAAGTGCCATAACCTTTCTTGATGGGGAAAAAGGAATTTTGAGATATCGCGGATACTCCATTGAGGACCTTGCGGAGAAGGCTGACTTTTTAGAGGTGGCCTATCTTCTAATTTTCGGGGAATTGCCTAATGCGGAACAGCTTGAAACGTTCCATCACGACATTAAGGAAGAAGCAGATGTGGATGAGGAAATGAAAAAGATTTTGGATGCTTTTCCTAAGGCAGCGCACCCTATGGGTGTTCTTTCTTCCTTGACAAGTGCTTTGGTAGCTTTCAATCCAATCTCGGTTGACGTATCATCAGAAACGGCCATGTACCGCTCTATTGTGCGCATTTTGGCCAAGTTTCCCGTGTTGGTCGCATGGACGCAACGTAAGAAAAAAGGACTTCCCTTGAATTACGGAGATGATACCCTGGGCTACGTGGAGAACTTCCACAAAATGATGTTCAAGAGGCCAAACAAAGAATATGTAAAAGACCAAATCGCTATCGATGCCATTGACAAGCTATTGATTCTTCATGCAGACCATGAGCAAAATTGTTCCACCTCCACGGTTCGTATCGTGGGATCTTCCCATGCCGGTTTGTTCGCTTCATTGTCCGCTGGTATTTCAGCGCTTTGGGGGCCCTTACATGGTGGTGCCAACCAAGCCGTTTTGGAAATGCTTGAGGCCATCCAAGAAGATGGTGGCGACACTAAAAAATATATGGCCAAGGCCAAGGATAAAAATGACCCTTTCCGATTGATGGGCTTCGGGCACCGAGTATATAAAAACTTTGACCCTCGGGCAAAAATCATCAAATCTGCGGCAGATGAGGTTCTGGGTAACTTGGGAATCGAAGATCCTATTCTCGATATTGCCAAAGGACTGGAAAAGGAAGCCTTGGAGGATGATTACTTTGTGCAGCGCAAACTATATCCCAATGTGGATTTCTACTCTGGGATTATTTACCGCGCGTTGGGTATCCCGACCGAAATGTTCACCGTAATGTTCGCTTTGGGTAGATTACCAGGTTGGATCGCACAATGGAGAGAGATGCGTTTGCGAGGTGAACCCATAGGACGCCCAAGACAAATCTATATTGGCGAAAACCATAGACCTTTTGTCAAGCTAAAAAAGCGATAATTAAGTACCAATAAATAATAAAAAGAAGCGGTCTCAAAAGGGCCGCTTTTTATTTTTGGAGGGCCACCTGCTGTATTTCGGAACTCTGGTTCAGTTGTTTGTCCCAAGCGTAGCAAGAAAGCATGATTTTAAGGTAGTAGTATTTTTTAAGTTCCGACTGTCCTTGCTGCGAATACAGGTTGCGACATCTTTGGTACTCATCGTGCAAAAAGTTGTGGGCATCAATTGTATTTAAGCTATTGATGGTGGATTCCATGGAAGTTTCATAGTCCGATATGTGCTGATTGATTTCCTGTATCAATTTTTCAGGAATATGTTCCAAGTATTCTTGTTCAACTTCTCCTAAATCCAAAACATCACGGGCAGAAATACATTCCTTGTATTTTGCGCTGTAGTCCGAATCGGTTTGCGGATTAATGTATATGGTTTTACCCAAAGAATTGATTTCACCCTTCGACCCCATGCCCAGTAAAAGAATGCATCCCGCGGTTATAGCCAGGAGAACAAAACTTAATTTCTTCATTTTGAAAGCATTTTCTCTCACTAAATGTAACGATTATTTGAAATACAAGCGTTGTTTTTTCAAATAAAACCCACATTTCATGATATATTTAACCATTTGCTAATCAAATACTTAGGTATTAAATGAAATCCCTTTTTCGGAAAAGGGTTTTATTCTGGAATACAAATATTTTTTTTGATTTGAGTAAAGGAAAATCATTGGCAAAACACTAGTTTTGCCCTAGTTTTTTTGGAGCTTTTCCATGCCTTTTATGGTAGATTATCAATTTAAGTAGAAAGAAAGGAAGATGATGCAACTTCATATTGTGGATGAAACATCACCGTTAAAAGCGGTGATTTTGGGTACGGCTGAAAGCTGTGGTCCGGTGCCGAAACCCGAAGAGGCTTACGACCCCAAGTCGCTCGAACATATCTTGGCAGGGACCTATCCGAAAGAAGAGGATATGATATTGGAAATGGATGCCTTTGCCAAAGTTTTTCATAAGCATGGGGTAGAGGTGTATCGTCCGGAGGTGTTAAAAGACTGTAATCAAATTTTTTCAAGGGATATCGCCTTTGTGATTGAGGACAAACTGTTTCATTCCAATATTCTGCCTGACCGTGAGCGTGAGTTTGAAGCCATACATGAGGTATTGGAGAAAATAGAGCCCAACAAAATCATTCGTCCTCCGGAGGAAGTACATATTGAAGGGGGTGATGTGATGCCCTGGAACGATTTTATCTTTGTTGGAACCTACACGGGAGCCGATTATCCAGATTATATTACCGCACGGACCAACAAGGAAGCCGTGGAATATTTGAGGGAGATGTTTCCACATAAAACGGTAAAATCATTTGAGCTTCGGAAATCAAACACCGACCCAAAGGAAAATGCCCTGCATTTGGATTGTTGTTTTCAACCCGTGGGCAAAGACAAGGCGATTTTGCACAAGAACGGATTCTTACGGGAAGAAGAATACCAGTGGTTGGTGGATTACTTTGGCAGAGAGAACATTTTTGAAATTACAAAGGATGAAATGTACCAGATGTTCAGCAATGTGTTTTCCATATCGCCAGAGGTGGTGGTCTCTGAACAGAACTTTACCCGCTTGAACAACTGGTTACGCGAGCAAGGGTTTACGGTCGAGGAAATTCCGTATGCCGAAATCGCCAAGCAAGAGGGTTTGTTGCGTTGCAGCACAATGCCTTTGATTAGGGAATAACGGTCATCCTGAGCCTGTCGAAGGATGACAAGGCCTGTAGGCCTAACCAAAAAATTAAATTGTCCCCTTGAGAGCCTGCACTGAGCGCAGGCGAAGTGGGACCACAGGGGCGTCATACCCACTGTATAGATTACACAAAATTAAAAATGCAAATTACCAACACCATACTAATGATTCGGCCGGTCAACTTCAGGATGAACGAGCAGACCGCCGTGAACAACTATTTTCAAGAACAACCTGATATCACTCCGGAAAAAATCAATGCAAAGGCCCAAAATGAATTCGATGCTTTTGTTGCTAAGCTTAGGGAACATGGAGTCAATATCATCGTGATTGATGACACGCCTGAACCTGACACCCCCGACTCCATTTTTCCGAACAATTGGGTTTCTTTCCACAATACAGGTACGGTTTGCGTGTATCCCATGTTTGCCGAAAATCGCAGAAAAGAACGCCGCGAAGATATTTTTGATACCCTTGAAAAGCAGGGTTTCCACATCTCTGATGTAATGGACTACACCGCGGCAGAAGAAGAAGGTGTCTTTTTGGAAGGTACCGGTAGTATTCTCAAGGACCGGGTCAATCAAAAGGCGTATTGTGCCCTCTCTGAAAGGGCCCACGAGGAGCTTTTTATTGAGTTCTGTGAAGATTTTAACTGCTTCCCTGTGATTTTTACGGCCAACCAAACTGTGGATGGGGAACGACTGCCCATATACCACACCAACGTCATGATGGCCATGGCCGAAACCTTTGTGGTCATTTGTTTGGATACCATTGATGACAAAAAGGAACGGAAAAGTGTGGTGGAACATATCAAAAAAGACGGGAAGGAAATCATTCCCATTACGGAAGAACAGATGTACCAGTTTGCGGGGAATATGTTACAGGTAATTGGGGCAGATGACCAGCGCTATATGGTGATGAGCTCTGCGGCTTACAACAGCTTACGACCTGAACAGATTGCCGCTATTGAAAAGCACTGTCCTATTTTACACAGCCCGTTGGATACGATTGAAACCTGTGGCGGCGGCTCTGCCCGCTGTATGATGGCTGAGGTTTTTTTGCCGAGGTTGTAGTAAAGGGTCCAAAGTCCAAAGCATTGACATATGGTTTTTGACTTTCTTTTTACGTAGGAAAAATCATAAGAATACAGTATCTTCATCGCGACTTTATTACGCTGAACTTTCCCAAATAGAATATACCATAGAGGTAATATCTGACCTCCAATAATGGACTAAAGTATTACCGGTTTGGATGCAACAAAGAGTTAATACTTTTAAGAATGGACTTAGAAAAACAATATTTACGGCTGAAGGATGACTATTCGGATTATTTGAATGAGTTCAAAAGGGTAGTGGACAAAATATTAAAACGACATGAGGTTCCTGTTGCATTTGGAGTAGCCGGAAGATTAAAAGAATTTGATTCCATTCTTGAAAAAAATAGCTCTGGGAGAACAACAATTGTCAAAAGTATAACTGAACTAAATGATTTGGTTGGCTTGCGGATAGTATTGTTGTTTCCAGAATATAAGGATAGGGTGATACAATTATTGTTGAATGAATTTAAACCTTGGGAAGCATACGTTAAGGATGATTTGGTAGTGGACAAATTTGGTTATAGCTCAGAACATCTCATCCTTGGAGTCAAGGATGAATGGGTCAAAACTCCAGATTGGGAAAATCATGCTGATAAAAAAATTGAAGTTCAAATCAGAACACTTTCAGAACATGTCTGGTCTGAAACTTCTCACACATTATTTTACAAAAAAGAAGAAAATATACCCAAAGCAATAACAAGAGACCTATATCGCTTAGCTGCTATTCTGGAAGTAGTGGATGAAAAAATGCAATATATTAAAGAGCAGGTAGAAAGTCATTTTGCCTACATAAGAAATTGCGCATATGACATAATTCTAACCATGGACTTAAATCCCGAAACTTTTCGCAGAGTAATGATAGAAAAATCTAACAAAGTCTATAACTTAAACGATAAGCAAAATAAAATTCTTAGTTCGCAAATTGAAGAGAATTATAATATTTTGAATGCACAACATTTAGATAAGATTATTTCCAATAAAATAGGTAGCGAGGTAAGAACTAATGATAGTTTTATTCAAGCCGTTATTTCTGTTTTAGATTCGTACAAAATGGAAATCGACGAAAAACAAAAAACTAAAGAAGAATAGATTCTAAGGGTTACAATATTCACAAAGTAGGCAACTGGTTCTAATTGTTTCGTTAGTCAGAAGGTCGGTTAAGTACAACTAAGGGATGGTCAATTAAAGTAAATTGTTGATTTTGATATAGGCCTTTAACAAATCAAAATTCTAGCTGTTTTGATATAACCAGACCTAATCGCTAGAAAAGATTAATTCATAGTGACGATAACTTAGCTTTTCCTAAAAAATGCTTGCTGGGTCAATGTTTCCTCAAAACCCTTACCACCCCACGTAGCGCCGCCACAACCTCTCGAACTTCTTGGGGCGTAAAGGTGTTTTCTTCCAAATAAAAAAGCATTTCAATAGTGTAGTCTAGACGTTGGGCCAGGGCCTCGGGGCAGCCGTAGGTATCTTCAATCCAGTTTATGAAAAACTCTTCTTGGCTCATGTGCATTTTTGACGTACAAGAAAACAATTTGATTTTGGGTGATACATGTCATAAATGACAAGTTTATTAATAAGGCAGTATTAGGATTAGAGGTTTAAAAGGTATATTTAGGATGATTATTTAATAGAAAACAGAATGACTGAAAACATTGCATACGGAAAGTTTTGGGACCGGGTTGGAGCCTATTTGTTGGATGCCATAATCCTGGGTTCAGTAACTGTCGGTTTGAACTATATCAATATAACCAACTTTAAAAGCTTTGCTTTTTATTTGCCTATTGCCATAGTTGGTATTTTGTACAAACCCTATATGGAGAGCTATTTTGGTGCTACCTTGGGGAAAATGGCGCTTAACCTTAAGGTTACCGATTTAGAGTATAATAAAATTGGATTTGAAAAATCACTTTTAAGAAGTTTAATTGTGATTCTACCTTCGCTCATATATGTTCCGGTTTATTATCTGGCTTTTGGCAACCCTACTATTACTGATACAAACGGTTTTATGGAGTTTTCAACCGCCTTGGCGAATGCTTACCCAGCTTCAACCATTGTAACCAACATTTTTTCAGTTGTCTTTATAACGGATTTAATTGTTTTACTTACCGATGGCAGCAAAAAACAAAGGTCTTTAAAGGATTTTATGGCAAAAACCTATGTCATAAAAGTTCATAAATAACCACTATTTACCCTCTACCGTAAACTCCCGAATCGCCTGGTTGGGTTCCATAATGGTGTAGCCCTGCCAAAACTCAGGGTTATAAGAAGGCATATAGGTGGCCTTTACGCTTTTGTCCTCGGTGAGGGCCTCAAACTGGGCCTTATCAATCAAAGTGTTGTCGTACACCACCAATTCCCATTTGTTGGAGTTGGCCATACGAAAATCGATATTTAGGCGTAGCTCGTTTTGCTTACGGCGCCCTTTTACATTTTTGTTCTTTTCAATCACATCCAGAGGCCGGTCAAAACGAAACCAACGGCCAAAGGTGAAGTCCACAAACTTAAGGTCATATCGGTTGTTCGGGAGTTTGGCAAAGCGCATAGTCCCCTCGTAGACCGTCTCCCGATAGTAAATGCCCAGCAGTCGAAAGTTACGCAGGTTTTTTAAGTTTTCGAAGTCTACCTGCATAATGGCAAAGTCCTCAATGTTCACGTATAGGCGTCCCCTAAAATCGGCACTGCCCTTGGGCTCAAAACTGATTACATACACCCCAGCATCATCGATATCGGCATAACCCACGAGTTCAAACTGGTACTTGCGGCTTTTGTCAATGACGTTCAGTTTGGTATCCTCTTCATGGTAGACCTCACCCAATACTTCCTTAAAAATGCGTTTTTGGGCATCTACCAGCCCCGAAATGGTGTCCTTGCCCAGTTCTTTTTCGAGTTCTCTGGCTTCCTCCTCCTGCAAATCGGTCAAAATAGAGTCGACCTGCACTTTTTGGCTAAAAAGTCCCGACTTAATTTTGAGATACGAGTCTTTCTTTACGTTCTGCTTGAACATTTCCTCCATACGCTCGCCCAAATCCTCGAACGAGCCAATGTCTTTTTTGTCATATAGCTCGGCAGCGCGTAGCACACTTACCTTGTACTCATCATTGGTTTTATAGAAATCCCCAAGCGTTTCGGTGTAGTGGTATGAGTTTCGTGGAATAATACGGGCAATACTGTCGATAAGCTCCTCGTCCAACTCTTCAATGGAGGATTTCTCAAAGCCAAAATCCACTTTGTGAATATTCCCAAAAATAGATTGCCGCAAAAAATAACGTTGTTTTAGGGGCGCATTGTTCACGTTTTGTGGCAGACGCTCTTTTACCTTGTCGATAATATCGTCCACACTCAGTTCCTTATCAAAAAGATACACTCCGCTAAGTTCAATGGCCTTAGGCTGTATGGTGACCAAAGTATCCTGAAGTTGCTCCAAGGTCAATCCCGTTTTTTGGTAGCCCATGGAGGAAACGTAAATGGAGTCCAAGGTCTCGGTTTTTTCATCAAGGATAAAGCTAAAGCGCCCTTCATCATTGGTGATGACCCCCTGGTATTCGCCATACTGAACCGTGGCGTAAGGAATGCCCTTTTGGGTCTTGGCATCCACCAAACGGGAACTTATGGTAGTCTGGGCAGTCAATAGGCTGATGCCCAATAGCATAAAGGTTAAAAGGCTAAGAAATCTGTACCTTGACATGGATTCGTTTTTGATTATAGCATAAAGACGCACAAAACCCTAAAAGGGTTGCATGCGTATTAGACGATTTAGGCTTATAATTATAACATGAATTAGGCCAAAAAATTACGTTCTTGCAATATTTCGAATCATCCCACCAAAAATAAAATAGTGAAAAGGTAGTACACTGTACCAATAGAGCCGACCCTTCAAACCC
>NZ_JANQIH010000047.1 GCF_028282265.1 Allomuricauda sp. | reverse complement strand
ATCTCCTCTTTTCCGTCCTCAGTTCTCCAAATAGGAAGGGGCACTCCCCAATAACGCGAACGCGAAAGATTCCAGTCATTGGCATTGGCCAACCAATTCCCAAAGCGTCCTTCTCCCGTGGCTTTGGGCTTCCAATTAATGGTTTGGTTCAGCTCGTGCATAAGATCCTTGACCTCTGATATTTTAATGAACCAAGAATCCAAGGGGTAATAGAGAAGTGGTTCGTCGGTACGCCAGCTGTGTGGATAGCTGTGCTTGTATTTTTCTACCTTGAACGCTTTATTCTCTTCCTTGAGTTTAATGGCTATCTCAACATCTACTGATTTTTCGGGAGCTTTACCTTTTTCGTAATACTCATTTTTGACGTATTTCCCGCCAAGCTCCTTCATTTCAGGTCGAAACCTTCCTTGCATATCAACCAGCGGAACAGGGTTTTTGTTTTCGTCCAGAACCAACATGGGAGGTACTTCGGGTTTGGCCAGTTTAGCCACCAGGGCATCATCGGCACCGAAGGTAGGAGCCGTGTGCACAATTCCGGTTCCGTCTTCTGTTGTTACAAAATCACCCGAAATCACCCGGAAAGCATTTTCCGGAGTTTGATAGGGTAATATGTAGTCAATCAACTGCTCGTATTTGATACCTACTAAATCTTTTCCGCTAAAACTTTGTACAACTTTATAGGGTATTTTTTTATTTTCCTTTTGAAAGCTATTAAAGTCTTCTTCAGATTCGGCTTCAAAAAACTTCCCTGAAAATTGTTTCCCAACCAAGCCTTTTGCCAAAATAACCTGAATCGGTTCAAAGGTGTATTGGTTGAAACTTTTTACCAATGCATACTCAATCTTTGGCCCAACGGTCAACGCCGTGTTCGATGGGAGGGTCCAGGGGGTCGTGGTCCAAGCCAAAAAGAAGATATCCCCTTCGATTCCCTTTAAAAACCCGGGAAGGGTATCTTTCTTTGCACGAAACTGTGCGGTTACCGTTGTATCAGTTACATCTTGGTAAGTTCCTGGCTGATTAACTTCGTGCGAACTTAAGCCTGTACCAGCTTTAGGGGAATAGGGCTGTACGGTGTACCCTTTATAAATGAGCCCCTTATCATAAATCTGCTTCAATAGCCACCAAACCGACTCCATATATTTGGACTTGTAGGTAATATAGGGGTCTTCCATATCTACCCAATAGCCCACTTTTTCGGTCATCTCGTTCCATACATCGGTATAGCGCATCACTGCCTTTTTACAGGCCTCGTTGTATTCTTCAATTGAGATTTTCTTGCCAATATCCTCCTTGGTGATGCCCAATTCTTTTTCCACACCAAGCTCCACTGGCAATCCATGGGTATCCCAACCGGCTTTTCGCTTCACCTGAAATCCCTTCATGGTTTTATACCTAGGGAAAATGTCCTTTATGGTGCGTGCCATTACATGGTGAATACCAGGCATCCCATTTGCGGAGGGAGGTCCTTCATAGAAGACGTAATTCTCTCGCCCCTCCCTTGTGGAAACACTTTTTTCAAAAATTTGATTTTCCTTCCAAAAGTGTAACACGTCATCAGCAACCTTTGGTAAGTCCAATCCTTTATATTCCGCAAACTTCATGGTTCTTTGCTTCTCAATTTCCAAGGGTGCAAAATTATGAATTTAGACCGAATTTCCTTAGGCCAAGTGCACTTTAGCCAAAAGCTAAAAAGCTTAAGACAAATATGATATGGATTTTACCACGAAAACTTCAAAATTTTTTATTTTGGAACCAACACTAAACCGTTAATTATGAAAAAAGTAGTTTTAAGTCTATTCGTTCTATCCCTTACCTTGGGAACCGCTATTTCATGTAAAGAGGCAAAAGATAAAGCCAAAGAAGCCACTGAGGAAGCTTCAAAATCTTTGGAAGAAGCCGGTGAGGATTTGAAAAAGGCAGCGGATGAAGCTTCAGATGCCCTAAAAGAAGCAGGTGAAGCAGGAGAACAAGCATTGGACAGCCTTAAGAAAGCAGGTGAAGAGACCATGGAAAAGGCGAAAGAGGTGGGTGAGGATTTGAAAGATGCTGCGAATCAAACTGCGGAAGATTTGAAAAAAGCAGCCGAAGAAACCAAAGAAAAGTTGGATAACTAATCGTTCCTTTCTTCGAAATTACTAGCCTGGAATATTCCAGGCTTTTCTTTTAGAAATTGTACCCTAGCCCCAAGATCAAATTGGTCCCGGGTGCCACTATACCCGAAGAATAGGTTCGATAACGTTGGTCAGTGATGTTCTCTACACTGAAAGTTCCTTTTAAAGCGCTTGTGATTTGATATTGCGAACGAAAATTTAATGTATACCACGAAGGGGAAAAGGGGTTCCCGTTGGTATCGGTATCATAAATAAACGGTTTGTTTCGTTCGGATAGCGCCAAATCGTCAAAACCAATTTCTCCATTATAGTTCATAAAGAAATCCGCCCTTAATCTTTCATTTTGCCAAATCAGATGTACATCGGCGAATGTTGGTGCCACATGTCGTGCTGCAGAATCCACGCCACTGTCATCCTCTTCGGTTCCTTCTGTTAAGGTAACATTTGAGGAAAGCGACCAGTTTTTGGTGAAAAATGCATCCATCCCTAGTTCAAATCCATAAACATAGGCCTTAGCCGCATTCTGAATCGCTTGAACATTGCTCAATTCTCCGTTGTAGACTATCTCTCTCTGCCCATTAAAGGAAAAATCGCGACGCACTAAAGCATCTACCAAATAAGTATAAAACGTTGCTCCCTTCAATACTACTTTATCATGAAAATTCTTGCGAACACCCAATTCCATGTTATAGGCATATTCGGGTTCTAAATCGGGGTTGGGGACTACCACTGATCCCGGTTCAGAATCAAAAATCTTTCCGATATCGTCAATATTGGGAGCCCTAAATCCCGTTGAACCATTCATGGTAATCTGTAAATCGGCCCTCGGAAACCAACTGAAGCCGATACTACCGGTGAGTGCCCCTGTAATTAAATCAGCCTCTTCAAAGGGGAACTGAAAGAAAGTGTTTTCAAATTGTGCGTCTACCCAAACTTGACTGTACCTTAACCCTGATAACAAGGTGAAATTTGGATTCAATTGATACTCTCCATTTATATATCCGGCAAAAGTCTGCCAAGTAGAACCATCAGGGTAGCGAGAGGGAGCTTCATTTACTGCATTGGTTTCAATATTGAGCCAAGTTCCTTGGGAGCGTACTTTATTGAATAAATATTCAGCGCCATAATACAATCGAAGGTCTCCAATCTTTTTGTTCTCAAAATCGAGGTTAATGGAAAAGGCATCGACTTTTTCCGCAGTTCTATTTCGTATGGGGTCACCGAAATTCCTGTCGTTGCGGCTCTCCTCAAAACGTTGGTAGGCAGTGGTGAGTTTTACGCCATCATAGAACTTGTTCTTCCCTTTTTTGGTGATTTGAAGTTTTCCCATGAACCATTTTTGTGGACCATAATACCATTCTGCAGATCGGAGTCCATCTCCGTCATTGTTGGGGCGAATCAAACGATCGTATCTCGAATAGTCGGAAGTTTCGGAATAGTACAATCCTAAATCATAATTCCAGGTGCTGTTTGGCTCGTAAACAAACTTTTGTAGTAAATTAATTTGATCATATCCTGATGGAATTTGCTTTTTGGGCTCATCATTTTCAACAAGAACATCCACACCATTCCTTCGTTCGACGAAATTATTCCTTAAATAGGATTCAGGTCCATGGCTGCCCATTACCAAATCTCCAAAACTATTATAGGTAAAACTGGTATAGGAAGCCCAATGTTGCTGACCCAAGTTCAAATCTACGTGGGCCGTGTTTTCAGTATTGGCCGATGCAAAACGATAATTTACATTACCTGAAACGGTAAGACTGTCCGTATATGAAAACCTAGGTTTGTGTGTAAAAAAGTTCATCACCCCACCAATCGCATCACTCCCATATATAACCGATCCCGGGCCAAAGATGACCTCTGTATTTTTGATGGTAAAAGGGTCGATTGAAATGACATTTTGAACATTCCCTCCCCTGAAAATTGCGTTGTTCATGCGCACCCCGTCGACAGAAAGCAATAGGCGGTTTGTGGCAAAGCCCCGAATCATAGGGCTTCCCCCTCCCAGCTGACTTTTTTGCACAAAGACTTTTCCACTATTTAGCAAAAGATCGGCGGAAGTTTGAGGGTTGGTGAAGGCAATACTCCTGGCATCAATCGATTCTATCTTTTGGGGAATGTTCTTTTTTTGCTGCTCCCATTTTGAAACGGACATTACCACTTCCTGAAGTTCCTCGGGACGCAAGTTCATATAAATCCTGTTTCCTTTTTTGGCCAAACGGGCCTTGGTCGAAGTGAACACCTCGTAACTGATATGGCGAAATGTAATTTGTTCATTTCTTGAAAAAATACCTAAATCACATTTTCCGTTGAAATCAGAAACTATGGCTTTTGACCTGTCTTTATTATAAACCGCAATATTAGCGACAGGAGAGCCTGTTTCCGCATCCAAAACAGTAATTTCCTGTGAAAATATGGGAATGGAAGTCAAAAGAAAAGCTAGGACAATTCCGATGCTGCGCATACTACTCAAAAACTGCGTTTAAGACGTCCAGGGATTTGGGTTTTCTAAATCCGTGCAAATGTAGCCGAAAATAAAGAATAACCATCTTCAGGAGTTCACGTCGCTGGGTCTTTTTAATCTTTAATGTTGAAAGAGCATCAAAATTTATGCCCAATAGGGTTTTAAAATGCGTTAAAATCTCCCCTTGAATCAAAGGGTTCAGGGTAGGTTGTTCAGAAAAACCTCCTTCTTGCAAATCAAAATAGGGAGCTTGGTTAAAGTAGGTGTCTGGATAAAACCCTAGGTATTTGGTCAAATTCAACAAAAAAACAAGATGAAAATTTGGATTTAGTTCATGTTCGTCCAACCAAAGAAAGCTGTATTCCAAATAATTGAAAAGTGCAGCATCTTTTTCTTGTTCTTGGATACTGTTTCCCAACATTTCGGCCAAAAAAAAGTACAACACTGTTTTTTACGATATCGGTGTGCAAAGATTTATAGGGTGCCAGAACCTTCGTCTCAAGAATGCGTTCCAAAGTACCCTTGTTTTTGTGGCTGGCCACTATTTCGAGTTGCATCAATGGTAAAAAGTAGGCCGGTTTAAGTTTCCCACGCTTGGCAGATAACACCCCTTTTAGCAAATATGATTTAAGCCCATCGGATTGTGTAAACATCTTTACAATGAGGCTAGTATCCCCATATTTTAAAGATGATAGTACAATGGCTTTGGTCGAAACTTGCATGAGTCAAAAAAACGGTCGCAAACTGGGTAAAAATAACCACAGCTTTACAACCGTTTTCAAAAAATCTTAAAAAAGTCTTAGATAACGCCTTGCGCCAACATGGCATCTGCCACTTTCACAAAACCTGCTATGTTAGCTCCTTTCACATAATTGCAATATCCCCCTTCTTCCATACCATATTCGATGCATGAATCGTGAATATCTCCCATGATTGCCTTAAGTCGCTCGTCAACTTCTTCACGGGTCCAACTGATACGAAGTGAATTCTGTGACATTTCCAAACCTGAAGTGGCTACACCTCCAGCATTGGAAGCTTTTCCTGGTGCAAAAAGAATCTGGGCATCATGAAAGGCGTGAATCGCCTCGGGTGTCGAAGGCATGTTGGCACCTTCGGCAACCGCCATACAACCATTTTTGACCAATGCTGCTGCGGCATCGCCATCCAACTCGTTTTGGGTAGCACAAGGGAGTGCTATATCGCAGGGTACATACCATGGAGGAACACCCTTGTGGAATTCTGCGGATGGATATTTCTTTACATATTCAGAAATTCTACCTCGCTTGTTGTTTTTTAAATCCATGACAAAGGCCAATTTTTCTTCGTCAATTCCGTCTTTATCATAAATATGGCCTCCTGAATCGGAAAGTGTCAAGACTTTGCCTCCCAATTGCAATACTTTTTCCGCAGCATATTGAGCAACGTTTCCAGAACCTGAAATCACTACCGATTTTCCCTTGAAGGATTCATTTTTGGTCTTTAGCATGCTATCGGCAAAATATACCGTACCATATCCAGTGGCTTCAGGTCGAATCAATGAACCACCCCATGAAATTCCCTTACCAGTAAGTACACCGGTAAATTCGTTTGTGATTTTCTTATACTTTCCAAAAAGAAATCCTATTTCCCTGGCTCCCACACCTATATCTCCCGCTGGAACATCGGTATTTGGTCCAATATGACGGGACAACTCGCTCATAAAAGCATGACAGAAACGCATTATCTCATCATCTGATTTTCCCTTGGGGTCAAAATCTGAGCCTCCTTTTCCACCACCCATCGGTAATGTGGTCAAACTATTTTTGAAGACTTGCTCAAAGGCCAAAAACTTGAGAACACTGGCATTTACGGTTGGATGGAATCGAAGTCCGCCTTTGTACGGTCCGATTGCCGAATTCATTTGTATTCTGTATCCACGATTTACATGGATTTCCCCCTTATCGTCTACCCAGGCAACCCGAAAAGAGATAAGACGTTCGGGCTCGACCATTCTTAATAGAATATTCTTGCCGTGATAGATATCATGTTTAACAATATAGGGAATAACGGTTTCGGCTACTTCCTGAACCGCTTGGATGAACTCTGGTTCGT
Source organism: Allomuricauda sp. (assembly GCF_028282265.1). Classification (GTDB taxonomy): domain Bacteria; phylum Bacteroidota; class Bacteroidia; order Flavobacteriales; family Flavobacteriaceae; genus Flagellimonas. Next base: position 6,520 of record NZ_JANQIH010000047.1, on the reverse strand, counting down.
GACCATTTCGGGCCTTCACCTCATCCATAAATGCTTTGATTTTTGCTTCCATAAGAGGATTGGTAAATTGTTAAAAGGTGTCCCTAAAAAGGAACTGTTTTTATCGAATTAGGAATTTGGGGGCAAAAATATGTCATTTAGACAATTAAATGTCCATTTTTTGAAAATTTTGCAAAATCAATTATCCTATGGCCTGTTCCAAGTCAGAAATAAGGTCATCCACATCTTCAATCCCTACACTCAGGCGAATAAGCGAATCGACAACCCCACTTTTTTCCCGCTCTTCTTTTGGTATGCTGGCATGGGTCATACTAGCTGGGTGGCCGGCCAAACTCTCAACACCTCCCAAGGATTCCGCTAGGGTAAAAACCTTTAGGTTTTCAACGATTTTTACAGCATCCTCAAAACTGCTTCCTTTGGGTATAAAGGAAATCATTCCGCCAAAATCATCCATTTGGGATTTGGCAATCTCATAATTGGGATGGGATTCAAACCCGGGCCAATACACCTTTTCAATTTTTGTATGGTTTACCAAATACTCGGCAATGGCCTTTCCGTTCTCACAATGACGTTGCATACGAACGTGTAGGGTCTTAATTCCCCTAAGGGTCAAGAAGCTGTCCATGGGTCCACAAACCGCACCACTAGCATTCTGTAGAAAATACAGTTTATCAGCCAACTCTTTGTCCTTGACCACCAATGCGCCAACTACAATATCACTATGCCCTCCCAAATATTTGGTTGCTGAGTGCATAACGATATCAGCCCCTAGGTCCAAGGGTCTCTGTAAATATGGGGTTGCGAAGGTGTTATCGACAGCTAGCAACAGATTGTGCTTTTTGGCAAGATTGGCCATAGCCTTTATGTCGATAACATTCATCATCGGATTGGTAGGGGTTTCTACCCATAGTAATTTGGTCTTTTCATTGATGTGAGCTTCTACCACATCAACTTCTTGCATACCTATGAAATGGAATTTGATTCCGTATTTCTCAAAAACTTGTTTGAACAAACGATAGCTCCCTCCGTACAAATCATTGGTAGAAACGACCTCATCACCGGGGTTTAAAAGCTTAATTACCGCATCAATGGCTGAAAGTCCACTGGCAAATGCCAGGCCATAACTGCCATTTTCGATACTGGCCAATGAATTTTCGAGCGCAGTCCGCGTTGGGTTGCCGCTTCGGGAATATTCATACCCTTGATGTCCTCCTGGAGTGGTCTGTGCGTATGTGGATGTTTGATAAATAGGTGGCATCACAGAACCGTAAGCCTTATCCGGTGCCTGTCCGCCGTGTATGGTTTTGCTATTGAATTTTAAATCTTTATTGCTCATTGCTTTTAAATATGCGTACAAATGTATCGTTATCTTTTGGAGTATTCAACGAAGTTTTATTTTTGGAAGACCCTAAAATACACTTCATGAAAAACCTCAACTCACTTATCCTTATTATTTTACTGCTGCTTGGTTGTAGAAAAGATGCCAACCTTACATTTGAACCTCTTGTGTTTGCTGGAGATTCATGTAAGGGGTGCCCAAAAGTGGATGTCAATCTCCCGAAAGCGATGAAAGATACCCAACTCTCTAGGACCATTAATGGGGCCTTAAGGGAAGAGGTGATATCCATTCTGTCCTTCGAAGAAAACCAGGAAGTCAGCTCTATTCCAGAGGCTATAAAATCTTTTACCGATAGTTATCAAGACCTAAAAGCCAAATTCCCTGATGAGAGCATTGGGTGGGAGGCCAAAATAAATGCGGAAGTAGCTTTTGAAGATGGAAACGTGTTAACCATACGCCTGGAAGCCTATACCTTTACCGGGGGAGCACACGGCTATAGTTCAACGGGATTTTTGAATTTCGACAAATTAAAGGCGGAAGAACTGGAAACTTGGGAGCTTTTCGATGATGGGCAGAGTTTTACAAAATATGCTGAAACCAAATTCAGGTTGCAGGAAGATATTCCCCAAGATTCTGGCATCAATACCACCGGATTCATGTTTGAAGGGGATTCGTTTCATTTGCCTCAAAATATTGGATACACCGAAGAAGGAATAGAATTGATTTACAACCAATATGAAGTCGCTTCCTATGCAGATGGCCCTATCTTATTAGTTATCCCTTTTTCAGAAGCCGACAAATATTTAAAACGGCAAGTTGTTGAATAATTGATTCACAACAATTCGAGTCTTGAACTTATAGTAATTTTAACATATCTATTATTTTAGATATGTAAATATTTATATATTTGTTGTATGAATATTATTGAAATCAGTAAGGTTCTATCGAATAAGACTAGGGTAGATATCCTGAAGTGGTTGAAAAATCCAGAGGATAATTTTCCACCCCATCAAGATATTGATCATTTTGATGACGGTGTTTGCGTGGGATACATACAAGATAAAACAGGTTTGTCGCAGTCAACCATTTCCACATATTTGAATTCAATGCAGAATGCCGATTTGGTAATCCCCACGCGGCATGGAAAATGGACCTACTACAGGAGAAACGAAGAGGTAATACAATCGTATGCTGAGGCCTTAAAAAATGATTTGTAAAATTTAAACCATCATATCGATATTTAGCGAAATATAAATCTATTGCATTATGGAAACTTGTATCTGCACAGAAGACCTCATCGGGATTTCTTCCAAAAAAAATCGAAAAGAAAGGATTGCTTCTGCTTTCACCCATTTTTTTAGCACTTTTACGATTGAAGGGGCGGAAAGTCTTTCCAAAATGAAATAACATCAAAAAACGTCAGCATGAAGACAATTGGGATGATAGGAGGCATGAGTTGGGAGTCCTCCAAAATCTATTATCAACACATCAATCAAATGGTACGCGAACAAATGGGAGGCTCCCACTCTGCTAAAAGTGTTTTGACATCGGTGGATTTCGGACAAATAGAGGAGTGGTCCTTTTCCGATGACTGGGAAAAAATAGGACAAGAGATGGCCACACATGCCCAGAAACTGGAAAGGGCAGGAGCCGATGTCATTCTCCTTTGCACCAATACCATACATTTGGTGAGCGACCATATCACCAATGCCACCCCAGTTCCCTTTCTTCACATAGCGAACGCAACTGGTTATGCCATAGAGGCTACGGGACTCAAAAAAGTGGCTTTGTTGGGCACACAATTCACTATGGAAAGGGATTTTTATACCAAAATCTTGCAGGATGAATTTGGTCTAGAGGTGCTCGTACCCGATAGCGATGATCGTAAAAAACTGCAGTCTATCATTTATGGTGAATTGGTAAAAGGGGTTTTCACTGAAAGCTCAAAGCAGATTTGTTTGGAGATTATCGAAAAACTAAAAAATCAAGGCGCGGAAGGTGTCATTTTAGGCTGTACTGAATTGCCCATTCTAATTCCGGATGAGGAGGTCGACCTCCCTACATTTGACACCACTAAAATTCATGCACAAAAGGCAGTAGAATTTGCTTTATCGTAGCACTAACTGACGGTACTTCCGCCTATTTCTAGGTGACTTTAGTCTAAGTAATGCGTTCAAAAAGCACCACATCAACGGTTCCGGAAACATTCAAATCATGGTTAGAGCTATTGTTTGCCGCTGCTCCAATAAAACTATATGAAAAACTTAACCGCTGCGTCGCGTCGTCATAAACCACATCAGTGACCTCCACATTGGAGGTGCCAACCTCAGTCCCATCCTGCTCATTATTGTTGCCATTTAAATCGAACAAATTAAAACTTGCGTCCAAAACAAAATATTTGTTATCATTTCCAAAAATGTAATGGCGAATATTAAATCTTGCTGATCTAATTGCCTGAGGATTCTCACCGAGATTTTGTGTAAATAAAGAAAACCCCGCCCGCACATCCTCAGACCCATTGTTCCCCAAGGGTAAGTAACGTATAATACTTATTATTTGATCATATCCATTGCCTTGAAAATCCCGGATTTCATTGCTAGATAAAGTTCCTACAAGTTCCAATTCAAGGTTGTCTTCAAATGGCACCCCATCAGGACGAGTCCCCTCCAAATCTACCGTAATGGAGCCGTAATCTGTGAAATCGTCAAACACCTCAATGTCGTTTCCATCCGCCCCCCTGCAATCCAATGCGTCGACCTTACCATCACCATTGATGTCCTCCAATTCCAGATTGCCCTCGCCATCCCCATCAAGGTCCCAGCAGTTAGCGCCATTTTCACCCACATCTCCAACCATACCCATACAATCAAGCACATTGACTTTCCCATCATTATTGATATCCTCCGAGCCCAAGTCTCCTTCTCCATCCCCGTCTAGGTCCCAGCAATTAATACCATTTTCCCCAGTGATTCCCTGAAGTCCCTGTTCACCATCTTCACCTGAACAAGAAATGACGCATGCGGTCAAAACCATTAATACAAGGTGAGGTAATTTGAATATTTTCATAATCTTTTGATTTGAATCAAATCTAACCATGAGTATTTCCTTCTTGGGCGGTCAATTGATAAGAATAGCTTTTCAATTGATAAGCATCATTTTTTTAAAGAGAACAGTAATCAAACCAGCCCCAGAGATAAATTCAATTCTTTACCTTCAAGGGTATTCAACCAACATTTAATTCCAAATAGACCTTCAAAAAAAGCCAGTTGAATTCTCACATTCTTGATTTAAAGTGCGCAATTTTAAGTTCCTTTGTAGCCGAACAAAACCAAGCCTATGAAAAAAATTTATCATTTGGGAAGCTGTTCCACTTGCCAGCGTATCCTGAAAGAGCTTGAACCCCTGAATGGCGTTGAGCTTCAAGAAATAAAGGAGGAATCCATTTCCGAAGGGCAATTGGAACACATGAAAAATTTGGCAGGTAGTTACGAAGCCCTTTTTAGCCGAAGGGCTATGCTTTTTCGCCAGCGAGGGCTCCACGAAAAAACTCTTTCTGAAGAGGATTATAAAGACCTCATTCTGGATCACTACACGTTTTTGAAAAGACCAGTGGTCTTGGTTGGTGAACAGATTTTCGTAGGCAACTCCAAAAAGGTCGTACAACAAGCCAAAGAGGCATTGCATTGATGAGCAAACGTACATGGGCCCTGTTGGCGGCCGTTGGGGCAACCACCATATATGGTATTAACCATACCATAGCCAAAGGGGTTATGCCCACTTACGTAAAGCCTTTTGGATTTATTATGTTGCGGGTAGCTGGAGCGGCAGCACTTTTTTGGCTTATTTCCATTTTTGGACCTAAAGAAAAAATAGAAAGGAGGGATTGGCCCAAGGTGCTGGTATGTGCCATTTTGGGAATGGTCATCAATATGTTAGCCTTTTTCAAAGGTCTACAGCTTTCAACGCCTATCAATAGTGCTGTTTTGGTTACCATTACGCCAATCATTGTTGTGCTGCTATCAGCTCTTTTTCTTAAGGAAAGAATTACCATTAATAAAGGGTTGGGTATTTTTTTAGGTTTCGTAGGCGCTATTGCTCTTATCCTTTTTGGGGCCGAAATCCGAAGTGATGCTCCTAATATTCCATGGGGAAACTTCCTTTTCATTATCAATGCCATCTCTTATGGCGCTTACTTAATTGTGGCCAAAACCTTAATAGAAAAGTATCATCCCTTTACGTTGATGAAGTGGCTCTTTACTTTGGCACTTATCATTAATTTTCCAATCACCTTACCTGAATTTCTCGAAATACAATGGTCTACCGTGCCCCTGTGGGCTTATGGCTCCATAGTTTTTGTTGTGGTTGGCACCACATTTCTTACCTATCTTTTCAACGTTTTCGCCCTAACTCAACTAAAAGCCTCCACCGTAGGGGCTTTTGTGTACCTCCAACCTCTTATCGGTATCCTTTTTGCTCTTTTTTCGGGGAAAGACCAGCTTACCATAATAAAGATACTCGCTACAGTATTGGTTCTTGTTGGGGTCTATTTGGCCAGTAAAAAACCCAAACCCCGACCTTAGATTATTTCATGGCTATTACCGTATTTTTGAGAAACTTTTCTTCCATGAAAACCAGAACCAAAATAGTATCTCTTGTATTGGTTTTACTATTTGTGGGATGCAAGAAACAGGATGAAAAAGCATCAAATTTGGTAATCGCCACATCAGCCAACATGCAATTTGCGCTTAAGGATATTGCGGAAGCTTTCACCAATGAGACCAAGATTAAATGCGAACTCATTGTGGGTTCCTCCGGAAAACTTACGGCACAGATTATAGAAGGCGCTCCCTTTGATGTATTGGTTTCTGCAGACATGAAGTATCCTTTGGAATTACAGAAAAGCGGTTTGGCACAGGGCGAACCCAAGGTTTATGCCTACGGTAATCTCATACTTTGGACCATGTTTGACACCCTAAATCCTTCTCTATCCATACTAGAAACTGATTCCGTTCAGCATATCGCCATAGCCAACCCTAAAATAGCTCCCTATGGTCTGGCTGCCTCACAGGTGTTGGAGAATTATGGCCTATCTGCGAAAGTTGATTCAAAACTGGTCTATGGAGAAAGCATTGCTCAAGCCAATCAATTTATTGCTTCCAAATCAGCGGAAATCGGTTTCAC
>NZ_JANQIH010000022.1 GCF_028282265.1 Allomuricauda sp. | reverse complement strand
GTGTAAATCCTTCCTCCGAAAAAGTCCCTGCGATTGGTCGGAACATCCACAAAAATCTCTAGAGAAAGAGGCTCTATTTCCATTTTCCCAGATTTCTGGGGATATAGTACAACCCTCTTCAATACCACATAGCGATACGGTTTCCCTCTGAATGTACCATTTTGCGCAGTATGTTTTGTAACGGGAATGTCCTGGCTCCAAAAATTATTGTATTTGGGATTGTCCAGCGGGCGATAGTTCGTCACACTGATGTTAGGACTCACATAAAGTTTGTAAATCACGGTGACTGCTTCATTTAAGTAGGGATTTCCCTTGGAAACTTCGGCAACCAAATGAAGGCTTTCGTCTGCAACATCATCCACCGTTTTTTCGTCATTCGGTTTGTCAACAGCAGCAGTGACCTCTACTCTCTTGGGCAAAGTTTTATATACCTGGCCCTCGATTTCTATGGTTGCCTGTTTTATAGTGAATCTTCCCCGGGCGTTTGGGACCAAGATATAGGAATAGGTCTTGGAGAAGCTTCTTTTCCCATTTATCCATGACGAGCTAATGGATTGTGAAGGTCCCATTACCACTTTGAAACCTTCAAACGGGGGAGGGTTGAAGTTATCACCATCCTTGTTCATGGTAAATTCAACCTTTAGTCTTTCATTGATACCCAGCTTTTCCTTGCTAAGCTTCAATTCAAAAGTTACTTCATCTTGGGCACTTAGAGGTAATGCGAACCAAAAAAACACGCACAACAAACTCCAAGATTTCCCAAAACGCCCCAACATCACCAATCTTTCTCGTTTTTAATTTTTTTGCCCTTCACTTTGCGGGCCTCCATTTTCTCTTGAACCTTCTTCTCCTCGTTTTGCATGGCTTCTAGCAAATTCTGAATCTGCTGCTGCGATAGCTGATTGGGCCTTGGTTGTTGCTGTTTTTCCTCAGGTTGATCACCTTCGTTGGGCTTTTGCTCTTGCTCCTTTTTCTTGTCGCCGTCTCCTTTTTGGTTCTCCTCGGGCTTATTTTGTCCGTTCTCTCCATCATCGCCCTGGTCCTTATTTTCGTCCTTATCTTGTTCCCCCTTATCGTCTTCGTTGTTTTCTCCCTCGTTATTTTGATCTTGGTTTTTATCCTTTTGATCCTGTTGGTCGTGCTTATCCTTATCGTCCTGGTTTTGATCGTTTTTCTGTTCGTCTTGCTCTTTCTCCAGCATTTTTTTTGCTAGAGCCAGATTGTAACGTGTTTCGTCATCGGTAGGATTGTTTCGCAAAGCTTCCTTATAAGCTTCAACCGCTTTTTGGTACTCTTTGTTCTTCATGAACACATTGCCCATATTATGAAAGGACTTGTGCTTTCCATCTTTGGTGGGAGCTGCTTCACCGGCCTCTTTATAACGACCGAAAGCCTCGCCGAAACTTTCCCTGTTATAATAGGCGTTTCCAAGGTTAAACGGAGCAGCAGCGTTTTTTTTGCTTTTGGATATGGCGCGTCTGTAGTCAGCTTCAGCGCCCGTAAAATCATTGGCCGTAAGCTCTTTATTGGCCTCATAGGTAAGGTTTGTAGAAGCCCTTAGCGCCTTTTGTACTTCTTTTTGAATGTCTTGGTCCTCTTGGGCCATCGTCGGAAGTCCTGTGAGGAATAGCACTACTATAAATAATCTTATCATCTTATGCATCATCATGTTCATTGAAAAGATTAAGTTTTTTCAACCATGCTGTTTTTCTGTCCAGCAGGAAGATGTCCAAAAATAAAAAGAATAAGCCTATACCCAAGAACCATTGAAATTGATCCTTGTATTCGGCGAACTGTTTGGCTTCGAATTCTTTTTTGTCCATTTGGTCCAATTGTTCTTTTATGAATTCAACGGCCTTATCGGTGTTGGAACCATCAATATAAGCTCCGTTGCCCTCTTCGGCAATTTCCAGGAGGATGGTCTCATTCAATTTTGTGATGACCACCTCACCTTGATTGTCCTTTTTAAGACTTTCCACCACTCCATTTCTTTTTATTGGGATGGGCGCTCCCTTTGATTTTCCTACACCGACCGTAAAAATCTGTATGCCGCTTTCTATGGCCTTTTCAACAGCTCCTAGGGTGGAACGTTCTGAATGATCCTCGCCATCGGAGACAATGAACAAGACCCTGTTGGTCTGTTCCTCGTCGTCATAATACGTGCTTGCCAAATCGATTGCAGCATCGATTGCGGTTCCTTGGGAGGACAGCATGTCGGTATTCATGCTTTGCAAGAACATTTTTGCCGCACCATAATCGGTTGTTATGGGAAGTTGAGGGTATGCCTGGCCAGCGTAAGCTATTATACCTATTCTATCACTGGCCAATTGGTTGATTATTTCCGATACAAGACGTTTTGCTTTTTCCAAACGATTTGGAGCGATATCCTCGGCGAGCATACTTTTTGAAACATCAACCGCGAATACAATGTCAACACCTTCACGTTTAACTGTTTCCAGTTTTGTGCCAATTTTAGGGTTTACCAAGCCCAAAATCAAGAAGCTTAGACCCAATAAAAGGAACAGAAGCTTAAGGGACGATTTGAAACGTGATTTGTTCGGAGCCAACTTTCTCAAAAGTTTAGCTTCGGCAAATTGCTTCTGGGTTCGTGTTTTCCATACCTGGAGAAAAAAGAAGGTCAGGGCCATCACCGGAAGGATAGCCAAGAGGTAGAAATATATTTTTTCATCAAACTGAACCATGTTCCCTAAATAAAACTTTTAAAGAGCGAGCTACGCAATCCCCACTCCACTAATAGCAATACACCTGCCAAAAATATGAGTGGCCTAAATTTTTCCTCGTATTTGTAATATTTAAATTCCTCGATTTCCGTTTTTTCCAATTTGTTGATTTCATCGTAGATTTCCTCAAGCTTCTCATTATCTGTTGCCCTGAAGTATTTCCCTCCGGTTAGTTTGGCAATTTCTTGAAGCAACTTTTCATCGATTTCAACTTGTCGCATACCATATCGAAACGAACCGTCCCGGTTATAGGCTATGGGCGATAAAGCGTTGCCATTGGTGCCAAGCCCAATGGTATATGTTTTGATACCGAATTCAACCGCTAAATCCGCAGCAGTATTTGGTTCTATAAATCCTGAATTGTTGACTCCGTCGGTAAGCAAGATGATTACTTTGCTTATCGCCTTGCTCTCTTTTAGCCGGTTTACCGAAGTGGCGAGGCCCATGCCAATAGCTGTTCCGTCTTCCAGTTCACCGTAACTGATTTCCCTTAATGCTGCCAGAACAATGGACTTATCGCTTGTGATAGGGGTTTTGGTGTAGCTTTCACCCGCATATCCGACCAAACCAATACGATCGTTGGGTCTTTTTTTAATGAAATCGGCCGCAACTTCTTTTAGTGCCGAAAGCCGGTTGGGTTTTAAGTCCCTGGCCAACATACTGGAAGAGACATCGATGGCCATTACTATATCAATACCTTTGGTCGTCTTTGTTCTTGTCGAAATATCTTCGGTTTGCGGCCTTGCCAGAGCGGTAATAACCGAAGCCAAGGCCAAAAGACGCAATGCAAAAAGAAGAGGCCTTAATTTGGATGCCAAACTTTTGACCGTGAACCCGCGAAGGCTTGAAATACGAAGCGATGCCATTTCATGTCTTCTTTTGAAAAGATACCATACAACAGCCACTGGAAGTAGGAGGTACAACCAGAAGAATTGAGGATTCGCAAATTCTATATTATCAAACATTCGCTAAGTCTGTGTTTTAACGTCCAATGTATTCAATATTCGGGTCACAATCTGTTCGGCATATTCATCCCCATCTTCCCATGTGATTATGATTTGCTGCATAAATCCTTTTCCTCCAAAGGATAGAATGTTGTATTTTGCTTTTTTTGCCGAATTGGCCGCCGTGTTCTTAAAACTTCCTGTTCCAAAAGTTTTTAGGCCCTGAACCCCAGATTTTGTTGTAAATTCTTCTTGTTTGGTAATGATGTTCCGCAAACCTAAACTCTCAAAATTTCCCAGAACCGAAGCAATGGCCCCTTCAAAATTTGGGTCATTTTGTTCGCGGTAAGTAACGGAACTCGTGGCCACTGAAAAAATACCAACGTAACTACCATAAGCAAAGGTTTGAAGCTCTTTGACCAGTTCTTCTGTTTCAGGAGGCAACTCAATTTCCTGTCGTATTAAGACATCGGGTGTTTCCAGTACAATAGGAGGAAAACCATATGAACTTGAGACCCATTCCCCTTCCAAAAGCTCTTTTGTCGGGTATCCAAAAACAGTGTCCCTTACTTCTTTAATTCCGAAGTATGCCAAAGAAAAGCCTGTACCTAAAATCAATACTCCTGCAAAAATAGCTGCAGCCCAATAGATGCGTTTTCGTTGCTTTTTTCGAGCAAGTTCTTCTAAGTACTCCTCATTGAGTAGCAGTTCCTCTGCAGTAGGTTCGGGTAAGGCATCATGGGTTTTGACCACTATCTCCTCCACCAGTTTTCGATGTTGTTCTGCGGTCGAAGTAGGGGGTTTGGAGCGGGCAAACTTTACTAAATCAGCAGTTTGAAGAATTTTTTGAAATTGTTGAATCGTTTCACCATCCAAATTCAACTCTCCAGAGTCTTTCAATAGTTCCAACTTGGTGATAAGCTGCTCCGTAGTACTCTCAAGGGCAGAAACCTGAACGTCCTCCTCCAGATAGTACCGTACAATATCGATAAGCTCAGAGTAATACTTTTTATACTCATCTTGAATCAAATATCTTGAGTTTTCCAAGCGCTTGAGCTCCAAAAGTGCACGATCATATGGAGGTAACAAAGCTTCTTTTTCTTCTTCGGTCAACGGTTTTTTTCTAAGGAAGAACCAGTAGACCAAACCACCAACAATTAAAAGTGCCAGAACAATCCAAAGAATCATTTTGAAGAGTTCGGCATTACTTTTTTCCACTTGAATCAGCGGCTTTATGTCATACATTTTTTGTTTTGTGGTATCAACGACCACATCGGCCACCTTTATATTGAAGGAATCTGTAAAGAAGGGCTGTTCGTTGATGGCAATTCGTTGTGGAGGAATGGTGTATGCTCCACTATCAAACTGGGTGAGCGCATAAATACGCTGAAGGGTCAACCGATTTTTGTTTTTTGTAGTATCGGTCAAAAGGGCCTCTACGGTTTCCAGAGGAGAAAATGTCTGACCTTCGGGGAAATGGACCACATCGGTAGAATCGACTTCAACTGTTATTTTGTACTTAATTTGTTCCCCTATCTTGATTGACAGTGTATCGATTTCAGCTTTTACCTTAGGTGAAGATTGTGAGAACCCGCAATGGAAGAGCATCAAAAACAACGAGGACGCAATCAGCAACTTGGCCGATATGGTTTTTTCTTCCAGATAAAACTTTGTCCCCTTCATTATCCTCTTCTCTTAAAGTAGCCTAATAATTTTTTTACATAGCTTTCATCTACCCGACAGTGAATGGTTCCACTACCCGATTTGGTAAATGAATCCTGAAAATACTCCACCTTGTTCTTGTGGAACGTTCCATAAGCAAGACGCACTTTTTTTGAACGTGTATTCACCAGTTCCAACACCCCAGTTTCTGCATCTTGCATTTGCACAATGCCCAGATTCGGAATGGCCTCTTCTCTTTGATCGTATACTCTTATTCCGGTGACGTCATGTTTATTGCCCACTATCCGAAGCGTATTGTCGTAATCGTCCGCAATGAAATCGGAAAGAACAAAAACGATGGCTTTTTTCTTTATCACGTTGGTCATAAACTTCAGTGCCTCAGAAATATTAGTTTCACTGCTCTTTGGGGAAAACTCCAAAAGTTCACGGATAATTCTCAGAACATGGCTTTTTCCCTTTTTCGGAGGAATAAAAAGTTCTACCTCATTTGAAAACAATATCAGTCCCACTTTATCATTGTTCTGAAGCGCAGAAAAAGCCAAGGTTGCCGAAATCTCGGTAATGACTTCTTTTTTAAACTGCTTGGTAGTACCGAATAGTTCAGAACCACTAACGTCGACCATTAACATCATGGTCAATTCACGCTCCTCTTCAAAGACTTTTACGTAGGGCTCGTTATATCTTGCGGTAACATTCCAATCAATGGAACGTACGTCATCGCCAAATTGATATTGACGAACCTCACTGAACGTCATTCCCCTCCCTTTAAAAGTGGAGTGGTACTCCCCGCCAAAAATATGGTCTGAAAGACGGCGGGTCTTTATCTCAATCTTGCGTACTTTCTTTAGTAGTTCTTTTGTATCCATTTGGTTCAAGGAAAAGGTCTTCCAACCCTATTGAAATACTGCTACTTATTTAAAGGAATGCTGAACTTTTTAAGGCACTTCAACTTCGTTGACAATCTTATTGATAATCTCTTCAGATGTCACATTTTCTGCCTCGGCCTCATAAGTGATTCCAATACGATGTCGCAGTACGTCGTGGACAACAGCTCTCACATCTTCTGGAATAACATATCCTCTTCTTTTAATAAACGCATAGCATTTGGAAGCGTTTGCCAAATTGATACTTCCTCGAGGGGAAGCCCCAAAACTGATAAGGGGTTTAAGATTTTCAAGATCATATTTTTCTGGATATCGAGTGGCGAAGACCAAATCCAGAATATATTTTTCAATTTTTTCGTCCATATAGACTTCCCTTACCGCCTGCTGTGCATTTAGAATCTGTTTTAACGAGACCACTGGCTTAACGGCCTCGTAGGTTCCTGATAAATTTTGACGGATGATGAGTTGTTCTTCGTTTAGTTTAGGGTAGTCAATAACGGTTTTCAACATAAATCGGTCTACCTGGGCCTCAGGCAACGGATAAGTTCCTTCTTGTTCAACAGGATTCTGTGTGGCCATTACCAAAAAAGGGGCATCCAATATAAAAGTTTCGTCCCCAATGGTAACCTGTTTTTCCTGCATGGCCTCAAGTAAAGCGGATTGTACCTTTGCCGGGGCACGGTTAATTTCGTCGGCCAGGACGAAATTGGCAAAAATGGGGCCTTTCTTTATGGAAAAGTCGTTTTCCTTTATATTATAAATCAAGGTTCCAATAACGTCAGCAGGTAGTAGGTCTGGAGTGAACTGAATTCGACTGAAGCTGCCTTTCACGGCTTTTGCAAGCGTGTTGATCGCTAAAGTTTTGGCAAGACCCGGCACCCCTTCCAAAAGAATGTGGCCTTGTCCCAAAAGCCCAATAAGTAGTCGCTCCACCATGTGTTTTTGACCAACAATTACCTTGTTCATTTCGGTGGTAAGCAGGTCAATAAAAGCGCTTTCCTGTGCAATTTTCTCGTTCACAGCGCTAATATCAATAGTAGTACTTTCTTCCATACAATTCTTTTGGGTAAGCTGTTAAAGCTAGTGTTTTTCTAAGGAATGCAAAATGAAAATTAATTTAGTACTGGGCTGTTAATTAATGGTTAAAAAAAACGCTACGCACCCAGTTTTAGCAAGTATTTAAGGGTTTAATTTTATATTTTCAGGGCTTATGAAATTCGAGGATTATTTTTCTAAAATTATTGCCGGAACAATGACTTGGGGAAGTTGGGGCAAGCAGCTTTCCAAAAGGGAAATGATGGATTTGATGCATCATTGCCTAGAAAATGGAGTTACAACCTTTGACCATGCCGATATTTACGGGGATTATTCCACCGAGGCAGCGTTCGGTGAAGCCTTCTCTGAAAGTGGTATCCAAAGGGAAGAGGTACAGTTGGTCACGAAGTGTGGCATTCAGATCACCTCTGGCAGAAACAATGTTCTTAAGCATTATCAATATGACAAGGAATACATTCTTTGGTCGGCCGAAGAGTCGCTTCGTAAACTAAAAGTCGAGTATATCGACTTGTTTTTATTGCACAGACCAAGCCCTTTGATGAACACTCACGAAATTGGAGAGGCAATCAATGATTTGTTGGATAGCGGAAAAATAAAAAGATTCGGAGTATCCAATTTTACGCCTTCCCAGATTGCTCTGGTTGAAAAAACAGTTACGGTATCTGCCAACCAAGTTGAGTTTTCACTCACACATGATGTTCCTATGTATAATGGTGTTTTTGACGACTGTATCGCTAAAAGCAGAATTGCCATGGCTTGGAGTCCTTTGGGGAATGTTTTTCGTGAGCAGAATGAACAGACCCACAGAATTAAAAACATACTTGCCAAGCTATGCGAAAAGTATGATGCAGAAGAAAGCCAATTGCTTCTGGCCTGGATTTTAAGACATCCTGCAAAAGTGCACCCTGTAGTTGGTACTACAAGTCCAGAAAGATTGACACTATCGGCGAAAGCCGCAAAAATTGAGCTTGAACCACAAGACTGGTTTTTGTTGTTGGAAGCAAGTAAGGGACATGAAGTACCTTAAAACTTCTTAAAAATGGAAAAAAAGACCGTTTTAATTACTGGAGCAACAAGTGGAATCGGCAAAGCAATTGCGGAGCTTTTGGCTTCCTTAAGCTTTAACTTGGTTCTTTGTGGGCGAAGAAAAGAGCGATTGACCGAACTTGCGTCGAAATTGGGAAAACAAACCCATGTGCATACTTTGAACTTTGATGTTAGGGATAAAGAAAAGGTGTTCGAAGCGATAGGTTCCCTTCCGAAAGAATTTGAACAAATCAATGTATTGATCAACAATGCGGGGAACGCGCATGGTTTGGACCCCATAGACCAAGGAAGCGTTGAGGACTGGGAGGCTATGCTCGACATTAATGTGAAAGGTCTGCTTTATGTTTCAAAGGCTATACTGCCCCAAATGGTTGAACGGAAGGAAGGCCATATTATCAACATTGGCTCCACAGCAGGAAAGGAAGTCTACCCAAAGGGAAATGTATACTGTGCCAGCAAACATGCCGTTGATGCCATCAACCAGGGCATGCGTTTAGATTTGAATGAACATGGTATTAGAGTGGGAGCTGTAAACCCAGGTTTGGTGGAGACCGAATTCAGCGATGTTCGTTTCAAGGGGGATACTCAAAAAGCCGAAAAAGTATACAAAGGGTATCAACCATTGCTACCCGAAGATATTGCCGAAATTGTTCATTTTGCTATTTCTCGACCTTACCATGTAAACATTGCTGATTTGGTGGTCATGCCCACTGCCCAGGCAAGCAGTACCATTGTGAAGAAGGAATTATGATCAATAAACGCCTTCTTGTAAAGAATTTGTTGGCCCATAATGATGAAAATAGTTTTTATGACAAAAAGCGTTTTATATCCATCGGGGAAAAAGAGGGCAAGGGCAAATTCTTAAAACATGTTTGCGCCCTTGCGAACAGTAATCCCAAGAACAATTCTTTTATCGTTATTGGAGTAGAGGACGAGGACAATAAGATTGCCGGTGTAGACTTCTTTGATGACAGCAGGATTCAAAATTTGGTCAATGCCTATTTAGATAACCCACCCATCATTTCTTATGAAAATATTCCCTTTCCCCATTTGCCCGAAGGTAAAGTAGTGGGTTTAGTGACCATACGTTCCAATGGCAAAGTATGTGCCTTGCGAAAAAACATCTGGAAATATTATGGTGGCTCCGTGTTTTTCCGTGAAGGAAGCATAAGCTTGCCAAAGGCCTTTGATATTGAGCTTAAGGATATCAACTCAGATATCGTTACCACTTTGGAGCAACATGCACGAAACAATATTGAGCTCACCTTGGATGCTGTTATCAATTTTATCAATATTCGCCATGCAGATTTGATTAGCGACTACAAGGTTTTTAAGGAGCAATTCGTGGTATGTTGGGCTGGGAATGTAAAAAAGGTCAAGAGCAAAGAATACTATTCTAGGGTTGATATTGAATTGATTAATGAACAGGTAAAACTGTTTTATTCGGCTTTGGATGAGATTACGATAGACTATGATGAGGATTCCTTTTCTACCTTGGAGTACGTTCAATTGGGGTTGGGTGCCCAGCAGAAATATTATCCTTTGGAGAAAATGGTCATTACTTTTTCTGAAAACGGTAAGTATTCAATCAACAGCGAATTGATTTTTGAACCCCCCCAATACGATAAAAAAACACTACATCATGTGTTCAACGCCAACAATTCACTTTTACAAAAGATTGATAAGAAAATCAAACTGAACCAAGCCGAAGAAAAGGATTTGGAAAACCTTCCCGCTTCCTATCTCATCTGCTATCTCAACGGCTTTGAGGAAGCCAAAGATCAGATGGATTTAGCACGCCCGTTACTTAAGAAAAGAAATTCGAGAGTGTACCAATCCTTAAAGGAATCTCTTCGTATTTTAAGAAAAGTAAGATACAATTAGGCTTTGGTCAACCAGAGAATTTGATAAGGCTGAAGCTCCAACAACCCACTTTGAATTGATATTTTATCACCCGATATCAGATTTTTTGGCTCACCTTTGGAGAAATAACCCAACTTCATTATCCAAGTAGCTTCTACCACCTGCGGGGATTCATCGAAATTACAAACTACTAACAGACCATCTTCTTTTTGACTTGTCCGTTCAAAGGTCAAGATATGATCGTTCCCGGCATGGTGTAGCACAAGATTATCGGCATCGGAGAAAACTGGGGAAGATTTCCGAATTGAAATCAGCTTTTGTAATGCTTTAAATATCTGGGATTGCGGGCCTTCTGATTCAGAGAGTGTTTCAATGGTTTCCCAATCTTGATGGGGGCGGTTGACCCATCGGCTATCTTCTTTTTTAGCTGGATTTTCCAAGAAGGAATAATCGTTAAGTGTACCTATTTCGTCCCCAGCATAAATCATGGGAATGCCTGAAAAGGCGGTAACGATTCCATGTAAGAGTATAATTTTTTTTACCGCTTCTTCAATAAGCATTGAATCATTTTCTTCCAATCCTTTTTCCAAACCTAAAAGGGAAGCCGCGCTGCCGGTTATTCTTCCATCACCTGTATTTGGATTGTACATAAAAAGGAGCCCTTTCGATGGCGACCATTCAATTCTTTGGCAATAGTAATCTAAAAGGAACTTTCGATGTTGTTGAGGGTTCCAGCCCACCTCACCTATGAGCCCATCATCGTAGCCAAGACCAATATCATCATGACAGCGAATATAATTGAGCCATGTACAAGTCTTTGGTTTTTCAGGCACCCTAGTTAAGCTTTTGTAAAGAAGCAAGGTCTTTTTGGTTGCAATCGAATTCCAAAGCAATGCCATTAAGGAGGCGTTGTAAGCCACCTCACATTCGTTTCCCTTGCGAATACCTTCGCCAAAATATTTTACAATTTCAGTGGGAGCCACAATGGCTTCTGCCAAAAAAATGGTTCCGGGCGCAACAACCTGCAGGCACATTCTGAAAAGGGAGACCAGTTGATGTGCTTCTGGGAGGTTTTGGGAAATTGTTCCCATTTTCTTCCAAAGAAAGGCAAGCGCATCAAAACGGACCATATCTACGCCTAGATTGACCAATTTCATCAGATTGGTCAGCATCTCCAAGAACACCTCAGGATTGGTATAGTTCAAGTCCCATTGGTAATGGTTGAAGACTGTCATGACCCATTTATCCATTTCCTCTATATAAGTGTAGTTCCCAGGTGAGGTCTCCGGAAAGACTTCTGGCAGGGACTTCTCAAATTCATTGGGAATAGTTCTGTCCTCGTAGGTATAATAATAGCCTTGATATTTTTTGTCTCCAGATTTCGCCTTTTGGGCCCAAGGATACTCATCGGAAGTGTGATTGACCACGAAATCAAGCATCAATGTTATACCTTCATTTCTAAAGCTCTCGGTCAACTCTTGAAGGTCTTTTTTGGAGCCATATTTTTTGTCGATTTGGTAATAGCTGTTTACGGCGTACCCTCCGTCGTTTTCACCACTTGGTCTTTTTGTGATGGGCATTAAATGAAGAAAATTAATCCCAAGTTCTTTTAAATATGGTATTTTTTCTTTGAGACCTTTTAAGTCTCTATTGAAATGCTCCACATAAAGCTGCATGCCTACCAACTGTTCAGATTGGTACCAGTTTCTGGAAGCTATTCGTTGAACATCCTGTTGTTTCAGTTCTAGCGGGCGGGAAGCAAATAGTTTAGGTAAAAGGGAAACTAGCCTTTTAAAGCTCGCTTTATATTGTTCTTCGGGGTAGAGCTCAAAGAAAATGTGTTGGATAAGACTGAGGTTGGTGGCCAAACGAAGTTCAAATAATGAATCCAAGTTTTCTTCCTTAGCCCTTGAAGCCAATAATTGATGTATGGCTGCTTGATTCATTAAGCTTCCAGTTGGGATTTAGTGGGCAATGCCGTAATGGCTCCGAATTTTGTGGTGGTTATGGCTCCGGCCTTGTTGGCCACACTGACCATTTTTAGTAGTAATTCCCGATCAAAAACTTGTTCATAATTATCCAGATGGGAAATTTGATACAACAAACAGCCTATGAAAGCATCTCCCGCGCCGGTAGTATCAACTGGCTTTACATCAACACTTGGAACTATGCTTTTCATTTCGTTGACACTGACCAAGGTACCCTTCTTTCCCAAAGTTACCGTAACAACTTTCGTTCCCAGTTCATGGAAAAAATCGCAGGCATCTTCCAAATTGCTTTTTCCCGAGAGCAACAGGGCCTCTTCTTCACTGAATTTGCAGAGATGGGACTTCTCTATAAAAGGCATGCACTTTTTGACAAACTGTTTTTCGTTTTCTTTCCAAAGGTCACCCCTATAGTTGGGGTCGAAACTTATGAACATCTCTTTGGTTAGCGCATCGAACAAATATTTGCCATAGGAAGCTTCCAACGGGCCTCCCAATAAAGCTGTTGCCGCGCCCAAGTGGAGCATGTTACCGTGAAACCCTTTTCTTAAACCAGGGTCATAGGATAATTCCTTATCCGCACCTCGGCTAAATACAAAATCGCGTTCCCCATCTTCGGCTATAGAAACAAAAGCCAATGTGGTAAAGGTGGATGAGCTTTGTGCCAGTGAAATATCCACACCTTCCTTTTTTAAGGTTTCCAACAGGAATTTACCGAAAGGGTCATTACCCACACTTCCCACAAAAATTCCTTTTCCACCAAGTTTGGCAATGGCACAAGCCACATTTGCAGGGGCACCCCCAGCTTTTTTGGTAAATTCAACTGCTTTTGAAAGATCACTTCCTTGGTTTTCCGCTACGAAATCAATAAGCAGTTCTCCTATACAGAATACTTTTTTCATGCCAGCCTTTAGAAATTCAGCATTCTAAAGTAAGAGAAAAAGGATTGCTAGTCCAAAATTTTATGAGGAAAGACTGCAAATTTGGTTGATGGGATATTTATATAAAGGATTTACCTAGTTGTAATTCTTACAATCGGTTCGTTGAACCATAAAGAAAAAGGGTCGGCAAATTGCTTGCCGACCCCTTCTTATGTAAGACATGAATTCTATCTTCTAATAAGCTTAACCTGAGAGACAGCTTTACCCGTCTCATCAACAAGCTCCAAAATATATATCCCTTGGGCCAAGGTCGCCATACTAAAGGACATTGTATCCGAAGAGCCTGGATTAAACTTTAAGTTGGAACGAACCGGTTGGCCATACATGTTGAACAGCGTTCCAGTTAAATCACTTGGTTGACCGTTTCTAAATCCAACATTAATAATATCGGAAGTAGGATTCGGGAATACCCGAACCAACTCGTCTCCATCTGATGGCTCATTGATTACATCAAATGAAGCTGTAACTGCTGCAATAACACTGCCCTGTCCGGATCTTCCTGAATATCCAAGAGCTGTGACCGTATTTGATCCCAGTGGTAAATCGAAAGGTCTGAAATTTCCTCCTGCATCTCCACCAAGGGCGTAAGGAGCAACATTTTCTGTTCTAAATCCGCTTTGACCGTTAAAATCAAATACCACACTTCCAACAGAAATACCTTCAACAACAGCTTCAATGTTGAAGTTTGCGCCCAAAGGAAAATCAGCTAGATTAATCACATCACCATCTTCCAGAGAAGATATGGCAGTGTTTGTGTCAGCATTGATTAAATCCAATGATATTGGATTATTTGCCGAACGAATCACTTCAAAATTAATCGTATTTGAAAGTCCTGATTCACCTGAACCATTGGAGCCATCAAATGGTGTCGCCGTCAAAGTGTTAGGGCCTAACGGCAGATTTAGAGCCCTAAAATTACCGTTGGAGTCACCACCCAAAGCGAATGGTGCCCTACTTTCCGTCCTGAAATCTTCCTCACCGTTAAAATCAAATACAATACTTCCTACCGGAACACTGCCCGTTTCAGCTGCAATGTTGAGATTCGTACCCAAAGGAAAATCAGCTAAATCAATGGTAGCACCATCTTCCAAAACTCCAATCGGCTGATCGGTATCGGCATTTATCAAAGTAAACTCGGTCACTCTTGGACCCTCCAATACCGTAAGCTCTATGAGCGAGGAACTTCTGCTAGTATCTGGCGAGTTACTTGAAACCGTAAGTTCATCAAAGAACACCCCATCGGTAAGTTCGGTAGCGTCCAAAGTTACGGTCAATTCTTGCTGACCATTGGCTGGCACTACACCTGATAATGGGAAAACATCACTAATAAAAGGAGTAAGTGGCACATCTGGCTTAATGAAACGCAAGGCCAAATCATCTTTTATATAAGGTGTATTAAATGCGACCTGGGCACCATCAGTTCCTTCGGCATTCTCAATTCCTACCGTGGAGAAATTCAAGAAATTCGCAGAGGACACATCGTTATAGTACACATCGATTGTTCCATCATCGAATAAAACAATTTGGAAGGTAACCGTTCCGGTATCTGAGCCATCAAAACTGAAAGCAGGAGAATTTGTCCATTGTACTACAGCTGCATCAAGGAACAATGCAATGTGAACGGAACCTCCTTCTTGAGGCTCAAGATCGGCCCATAAGGGAGCAATAATGTTGTTGATTCCGTCATCAACCGGAATTTGTCTATTGATAAAAGTAAGTCCTTCTGGCAACTGGAACGCCAACAAACCATTGGCATTGACAAAGAGCGTGTTTTGCTCAACTCCATAAAACTCAAACGGGAATGGTAAAGCAAGACTTACGGTCCCGTCACCAAAACCAAAGGCATCCACTAAGAAATCAGTAAGCTCGAATCCGATGCCCGTAATATCAAAGAAATTGTTCACCGGACCTCCTGGTTCATCACTATCAATCCATGTATATCCAAATCCAAGGTCGGTACCCATGCTCAAATCCACGGGTGCACCTATACGACTATCATTGAAGCCTTTGTTCTGTATAAGAGAAAAATCAGCAAAAGGAAGCACCTCAGATTTTTGCATTGGAAGTCCGGCCTTTAGAGCTGCGGCCATAGTAAATTCTGGGAAGGAGAATGTTAAAGGA
>NZ_JANQIH010000004.1 GCF_028282265.1 Allomuricauda sp. | reverse complement strand
CCATTCTTAATTAAGAAATCCTCAAATTTCTTAACTGTTTCCTCTATCTGGGTCTCAGATAGAACGGGATTCAAAATGAAAACAGTTTCGTAATGGTTCATATATACTAATTTTTAAAGGAGCGCAAAAGTAACAATTATTACGTCTTTGCGCAAGAATTGCATGAAAACTTCGTTTAAATTAAGGTAAGTTATTAACTGAAGTGAACCATTTAAAATTACATAACGTATATAGCAAAGTACACAACATAATAGACCATGTTTACATCTTTTGTTGCTACTAAACCTGTTTTTTGTGTAATTTGCCGATGATTTAAAACCCTACAAATCACCCCATTCTATGAAATTAAAAAGTATAATAGTAGACGACTCCTCGATGCAGCGCATGGCCGTTGCCAAGTTGGTGAACAACCATCCCCATCTTGCTTTGGTAGCCGAATACAGCAATGCCATTGAAGCTAAAAATGGCTTGAAAAACCACGAAATAGACTTAATTTTCCTTGACGTCGAAATGCCCATCATTAGCGGATTTGACCTATTGGAAGCCTTAGAGAACCCACCACAGGTAATTTTGATAACAGGAAAGCCTGACTACGCCCTTAAAGCATTTGACTATGATGTAACGGATTATTTGCACAAGCCCATCACTTTAGCCCGTTTTGAGGCTTCGGTAAAAAGAGCGGTTACCAAGTACGAGCAAATGAACAGGGTCGATGAGGATGAAGAGCATATTTTTGTAAAAAGTAACCTTAAGAAGCGTAAGGTTATACTAAACGATATTAAGTGGATTGAAGCTCTTGGAGATTACATTAAATTAGTTACGGATGAAGCCAATATCGTAATTCTTTCCACTATGAAATCCTTCGAGAAACAATTACCGGCAGAGAAGTTTCTTCGAATACACAAGTCATACATTGTGAATCTGGAAAAGATTGAGAAATTCAACAGTAAAAACGTAGAAGTAGGGGGACGCCAGATTCCATTGAGCCGAAATAAGAAAACAGAATTGGCAGAAGCACTGGCCAATGTGTAACTATATGTGGTCCACGTTGTAGACCAGTCTTACACTTTTATACTTGGAAATAGCATTAAAGGATTTTTCGATTCTTTTAATGCTATTTTTAGTTTGGATTAGGGGTTGGTCTTTTGAAATCTTGACCAAGATATTTTTCAGGTAGTCTCTTCGTATTCTTGATACAGGCGGATATTCCGGTCCCAATACCGTTTGTCCCAAAACATTTCGTAAGGATTGGGCAAACCACTGGGCCGCTTCATTCAATTTGTTAAAATCCTTGTCCTTCAAAGTAATCTTTACGATTCGCACCACCGGAGGATATTTGAACTGTTCCCGCTCATAATATTGCTGCTCGAACATCTTTTCAAAATCATAGGTAGTCACCTGTTGAAGAATCTGATGATATGGATTATACGATTGAATCAAGACCTTACCTCTTTTCTTGGTACGGCCCGCCCTACCGGCCACTTGCGTAAGCATTTGAAAGGTGCGTTCATTGGCACGATAATCGGGAAAGTTCAGCAAGGTGTCCGCGTTCATGATACCCACTAAGCTGACATTTCTAAAATCCAGCCCTTTGGCGACCATTTGGGTTCCTACCAAAATATCAAGTTCTTGTTGTTCAAAAGCCGTAATCAGTTTCTCATAGGCATATTTCCCCCTTGTGGTATCCAAGTCCATTCTTCCCACTTTAGCTTCCGGAAAGAGTTGTAGAAGTTCTTTTTCAATTTGTTCCGTGCCAAAACCCTTGGTATCCAAAGTAGAATTCCCGCAGGCAAGGCAACTTAACTGCATAGCCATATGATATCCACAGTAATGGCAGCGCAACTGGTTGCGGAATTGATGATAGGTCAAGCTGACATCACAATTGGGACATTGCGGCACATGTCCACAGGTGGTGCATTCCACTATCGGCGCAAAACCTCTTCGATTTTGAAACAAGATGATTTGTTGCCCTTCTGAAAGTACCTCCACAATGGCATCATGCAGGGTTTCTGAAAAATGACCCTTCATCCGCTTCTTGCGTGTCGCTTCTTTTAGGTCTACCAAGTTGATGTCGGGCATCATAACATCACCAAAACGATGGTTTATCAATGCGTACCCATATTTGCCCTTTTTAGCGTTTTCCATGCTTTCGATACTTGGGGTAGCCGAACCCAATAAACAATCGGCTTTGTGCAGAGAGGACAAAACGATGCCAGCGTCTCGGGCATGGTATCTGGGCGCTGGGTCAAATTGCTTATAAGAATTCTCATGTTCCTCATCCACAATGACCAGTCCAAGGTTTGAAAAGGGCAAAAACAGGGCGGAGCGGGCTCCAATTACAATTTGTGCTTTTTCGGAGGTAGCGAGCACATTGTTCCAAACCTCAACTCGCTCATGAATACTATATTTAGAATGGTAAACAGCTACTTTTTCACCGAAATGGTCTCTAAGTCTTCCAATAAGTTGGGAAGTGAGGGCGATTTCAGGTACCAGATAGAGGCATGTTTTTCTTTCGGACAGTTTTTCTTCAATCAGTTTGAAATAAACCTCTGTTTTACCTGAAGAGGTAACCCCATGCAAAAGGGTCACTTTTTCTTGACCAAAACTTTCTTGTATTCTTCTTAGAGCTTCCTGTTGATAGTTATTGAGAATAACTTCAGGTTTTACGACCTCTCCTTCAAACTGAACCCGGTCTATTCGAAGCTGGTATTCCTCAAGTATCGATTTTTTGACCAAAGCCTTTATAATCGACCTTGAAGCCCCACTTTTTTCTGCTAGCTCTTTAACAGATACCGGCTTCTTTGTTTCCACCTGAATTTGAAAAAGGGCAAGCAGTACTTTAACTTGTTGCGGGGCACGGGTAAGGTTTTGAATCAATTCTTCAAGTTGACTCTCCTCTTTATAAGCTTCTGAAAGTTGAACAAAGGTGACCCATTTAGGCTTGTACTGCTCATAGAGTTCTTCCTTTTGACGCACAACCCCTTTTTGCACCAAACGGTTCACCAATCGAATGACTCTTTTCTTATCTACAATGGAACTGATTTCATGAATTTTCAATGAAGATTGATGTTGAAGAGCCTCGTACACCAAAAATTCATCATCAGATAGCTCAGATTCATCCAACTGTGCTTCCTTATTGGGTAGTACCAATGTCTCACTTTCCAACATAAAAGCTCCTGGAAGTGCAGCTCTGACCACTTCACCCAAAGTACACATATAATATTGGGCTATCCATTGCCAATGTTGTAATTGGTGTGATGTAACCAAAGGTGAGTCATCAAGAATCTGATAAATGGGTTTCGCCTCATATGCGGCAGGGGCTCTCTGGTGTACCTCAAAGGCAATCGCAGTGTAAATCTTCGATTTGCCAAAAGGGACCGCTACCCGCATCCCCTTTTCAACACAGCTTGCCTCATCAGGACTCAGCCTATAGGTAAACAACCTTTCCAGCGGAATGGGCAAGACAACATCGAGAAAAGTATCCATGGGTTTAAGGTTCCGTGACCCTATGCCACGTTTGTGTGCGATAAAGAAAGGCCACGTAACCCCTTACTTTTAGTTTGTCCCCATCATTTGGGTCGAGCCAAACCTTGCCTCTGTACGTGGTTCCACTTTCTGGGTCCAAAAGATTCGAGCCCTTATATTCCCCTTCATCGCTCTGTTTAAAATTACTGATGATATGCATCCCTTTGATGGGCTTATCCTTTAAATCCCCCTTACATTTGATGCACTTGGCATTTTCGCGCCCTTTTTCAAGAACCTGAAGAATCTTGGCATTCATTTTTCCGTTTTCTTCATAGACCTCGACGATAGCCTTAGCGGTCCCTGTGTTATCATCAATGGTTTTCCATTTTCCAAAGATACCCTGTGTATAAGAGGTTTGGACCATGCCCAAAAACAATAGCAATACCCCTATTTTAATTCTCTTTTTTCTTTTCATGCTTTTTTTTAAGTGAATTCAGCGTGGCATTCAATTCAAAACCCAAAAGTAGAATGTTTGAGTTCAACCAAATGAAAACCATCAAAATCAATAATCCTCCCAGCGCTCCATAGAGTTCGTTGTAACGCGCAAACTTTTCAACATATACTCCGAAGAGATAGGAAGTCAACAAAAATAACAAAGTCGTCATTAAAGCTCCTGCAGAAAAAAACTTCGCTTTGCGTCCCTCTGCTGTTCCGAAGTAATACAATATAGCGGTAGTGATATACGAAAGCAGGGTGAAGAAGAGTATTTTGGTCAACTGTATTCCCAAACTGTCTCCCTTTTCAACATTGTACCCTAAAGTTTTTCCCAAATATTCGCTCGTATACTCCACAATATAAAACTCAAAGTAAACATATACCACAGCTCCAACAATCAAAAGAACGGAGAGCAAAAGGCCTACCATAAGCGCGTAGAGATACTGTCGGAAAAAATTACGGGTCAGTTCAACATGATAGGAATTCTCAAATCCACCAAAAATGGAATTCACCCCGTTGGCCACCAAAAAAATAGAGATAACAAAGGCCGAAGAAAGAAGACCACCTCGTCTCTGGTCTTTTATCTGCTGATAAATATCCCCAAAATAGTCACTGGTCGCCGTAGGAAGAAAAGACTCCAGAAACAAAAGAAATTGGGCATCAAAATTCTCGTTGCCAACACTAGCGTAGGGAATAATAAAAGGCAAAAGGGTCACAAAAAAAATAAGAAGCGGGAACAAGGCCATAAATAGACTAAATGCGATGGAACTGGCTCTTGTTGAAATGGTGCCCTTTACAATTCCCAGAACGTACATTTCGATAAGGTCGTAAAAGGATAGTCCTTCAAAGGCAGGCAAACGAATGCTTTT
>NZ_JANQIH010000278.1 GCF_028282265.1 Allomuricauda sp. | reverse complement strand
CAAAGTAGTTTTCCCAAAGGGGTGGTGAACATTTTGTTCGGAAGGGGAAGGGCGGTAGCGGCTCCCATAATGAAAACTGGAAAGGTAGATGTATTGGCTTTGATTGGTAATAGTAAATCGGCAAATGCTTTGCAAGACCAGCATCCTAAGAGTAACCGCCTTCGTTTGGTTTTGGGCCTTGAGGCCAAGAACCCAGCCATCGTTTTACCGGATGCAGACCTGGATTTAACGGTGAACGAGTGCATTGCCGGGACTCTTTCTTTTAATGGGCAACGATGCACTGCGCTCAAAGTGGTTTATGTGCATGAAGATGTTAAGGATGAATTCCTAAAACGTTTTTCAGAAAAGGTAGATTCCCTAAAATTTGGTAATCCTTGGGATGACGGAGTAAAGCTAACCCCGCTTCCTGAACCTGGAAAGCCTGCCTATATTCAAGAGCTGTTGGATGATGCAAAGGCAAAAGGGGCCAAAATCAAAAATAAGAAGGGAGGAAAACATAAGGACAATTATATCTGGCCGGCAGTGCTTTACCCGGTTACTAAGGATATGCGCGTTTACGAAGAGGAGCAATTTGGCCCGATTATTCCGGTCTTGTCCTTTAAAGACATTGAAGAGCCCTTAGATGATATGGCAGAATCCAATTATGGGCAGCAGGTAAGCTTATTCGGGAAAGATGTATATACGCTATCCCCTTTGATTGATACTTTGGCCAATTTAGTATGCCGTGTGAATCTAAATAGTTCCTGTCAGCGCGGTCCTGATGTGTATCCCTTTACAGGTAGAAAGGATTCGGCCCAAGCAACTTTAAGTGTCCATGATGCTTTGCGTTCTTTTTCGATAAGAACGTTTGTGGCCTTCAAGGACAATGAGCTTAATAACGAGACTATTGAGCAACTGCTCGAGGCCAAAGTAAGCAACTTTTTAAGTACAGATTATATTTTATGATTCAATCATTGGATGGTAGCTAAATCGCCATATTTATCTTTTATGGCAATAGCCTCTGAAACCCCTTTCAGGTAGTAATTGAAACCACCTTCAAATAAGGTCTTCTTGTGCAAAGTCTCGAATTCGGGAATTTGATTTAGATACTTTTTGGCGCTCTCCAAATCGTTCATCAGTAAATATCCTAAAGACAGATTGGCATGGATAAACTTTCGGATTTCCATATCTGTAGTTCTATCCAATTTATCTTTCCAATAGCCTAGAGATATTTGTATTTCGGATTTTACTTCTTCAAAGCTTTTTCTCTTTTTCTTGCTTAATGCAGAAAGTGCGTTGATGGCCTGTTTTGCAGATTCACTAGCATCATTTAGGGCTTCATGACCTTTATTTTTTACGCCAAAAGTGGCAGCATAGACTGTTTTCTGTTGTTCAAGGAAATGCTCCCGAAGTATTTCTCCACTTTTTATATAGAAGTATTCAAGTACATCAGATTCATATTTATCCAACTTCTTGTTTAATAGTTTTCGCTTTTTCTCGGGCTTTTTCTTTAAGTTATATTTCATCTTAAAGACAGGATTCAGCATAAAATGGCGAAGAGGAAGGAAAGTCGATTTTTTCTCCTCATCCGCGTAGAAGACGAGAGGAGTGTCCAGCAAAACATTGCCAACTCTATCGATTACTGTTAGCCTTGCAGTAGCAATGACTTCACATATGGCGCTTTCCAAATCAGAAAAATCAACTTCCAATTGTACATTCTCCACTTTATATTCTTCCGTTTTTAAAGTAATCGTAATGTCTGGGCTATCTGTATTTTTTCGATAAGGATACTTTTTGAAAGCCATGTATTTATCCGCCCATACATTCAAAGTGTCAGATATTGCCTGTTGATACAATCTCCTCCTTTCATACGAGTCTTTTTCGGAAACTTGTGCACTCCAAGAGATTTCATCCCACCAATCCATTGGATTTAAATGAGAGTCCACTATAATTTCATAGGTAGTCATCTCTTTGTCAAGTGGAGTTTTTGGCGCAATCATGTAAGACCAACCAACGGGATTCTTTATGGGTTTAATCTTTTTTTGTGCATGACAGCCAAAAGGAAGTGACAAGACCAGTATGAAAAACTGTATAATAAAAACATGTTGAAGGTTACTTGATGCAGACATGGCTTACTCCATTTATTGGTTACATGGAGCCAAATCTAAAAAAGAGGCGTACAGGATTAGACCTTAAATTGACGAGTTAAGGTTCTGAATTGACGGATGTTGGTTTTGTTTTAATTCTCCTTCATGGCACCTCTAAACGTGCGTCGCCAACCAATCTCCGACCTCGCTGGTCTTGTAGGCTTTACCACCGTCAGCCAAGTCTTCGGTTACCACGCCCTCTGCCAAAGATTTATTGACCACGTCCCTTATGGCCTTTGCCTCTTCCTTTAAACCAAAAGCGGTTTCGAACATCATTGCAGCGGATAGAACGGTAGCGAGGGGATTGGCGATATCTTTTCCTGCGGCCTGCGGATAAGAACCGTGAATGGGTTCAAACAAGGAAGTCTTTTCACCTATTGAGGCAGATGGCATCAATCCCATGGAGCCTGAAATTACAGAGGCTTCATCCGTTAGTACATCTCCAAAAAGATTTTCTGTAATCAATACGTCGTATGAATTGGGCCATTGAATCAATCGCATGGCAACAGCATCCACAAATTCATAGGACACCTCGACATTAGGATAATCGCTTTCTAAATTTTGTACGGTTTCCCGCCATAATCGAGAGGTCTCCAAGACGTTGGCCTTATCTACACAGCAGAGTTTCCCGGAACGCTGTTGGGCCATTTCAAAACCTTTTCTTGCAAGACGTTCTACTTCATCCCGGGTGTAGGCGCAGGTGTCAAATGCCGTGTTTCCATTGTCTTCCCGACCTCGTTTTCCAAAATAGATTCCACCCGTAAGTTCACGAAGAAATACTAAGTCTGTCCCTTCAATTCGCTCCCGCTTTAAAGGTGATTTATCGATTAATGATGGAAATGTGAACGTGGGTCTTACATTGGCAAACAACCCCAGCTTTTGACGCATTTTGAGCAACCCTTGTTCGGGGCGGACCTTAGCCGAAGGGTCATTGTCAAAACGGGGATGTCCGATTGCTCCAAATAGCACGGCATCAGCTGCCAAACAAACATCGTGGGTCTCATCGGGATAGGGTTCGCCTACCGCATCAATAGCAGCTGCACCGGTTAAAGCTGGTGTCCAACTGATTTCGTGATTATATTTCTCGGCTACTGCATTCGATACTTTGACCGCTTGGTCAACTACTTCGGGGCCAATACCATCACCGGCCAAAAGGGCTATATTGAATTTCATTATTTCAGTTATCAGTTATCAGTTATCAGTTGTAAGATGTCTGATGTCGGTTGTCAGATGTTAGATTTCAGATTTAAGTTGTCTATTACGGGTTAAAGGTTCACTGTCCATTGTTCACTGTCCACTGTCTCAAAAGAGGTTGAGCATTTTTTCTGTGGCCTTTATGGCTGATACGGTCTGATCGGAATCCAGTCCGCGAGTGGTAAATTCCTTGTCCTTGGTTTGCCAGGTTATGATGGTTTCACAAAGGGCATCCGAGGTACTTCCGGGAGGAATTCGAACCGCGTAATCCACTAATTTGGGTAATGTCTCCCCTTCTTTTTTATAGATTTTTTTCAAGGCGTTGATAAAGGCGTCATATTGCCCATCACCTTGGGCATTCTCCTCGTAGGTTTTCCCATCAATTTCTATGGACAGGGTAGTGGAGGGTTTCAATCCTTTGGAATGGGTGAGCACGTACGATTTCACAAACACGCGTTGTTGATAAAGCTCACTATCCAGAACATCGGAGATGATATAAGGCAAATCGTCTTTGGTCACCCTTTCTTTTTTGTCCCCAAGTTCAATAATCCGTTCCGTGACTTTTTTTAACTCTTCGTCATCCAAGGTTAGACCCAGCTCTTGAAGATTCTTTTGGATATTGGCTTTACCTGAGGTTTTTCCCAGGGCATATTTACGTTTTCTCCCAAAACGCTCTGGCAATAAATCATTAAAGTAAAGATTCTTTTTATTGTCTCCATCTGCATGTATGCCAGCAGTTTGTGTAAAAACATTATCACCTACTATTGGTTTGTTATCAGGAATGCCAAATCCGGTAAAAGCTGAAACCAACTTGCTCACTTTGTATAGGGAAGACTCTTTGACTCCAATGGAAATTTCTGGAAGAAAATCGTTGGTTACGGCAACTACACTGGCCAATGGTGCATTACCGGCACGTTCGCCCATGCCGTTTACGGTAAGGTGTAAACCATGGCACCCTGCTTTAAGTGCTTCCATAACATTGGCAACGCTGAGGTCGTAATCGTTATGCCCATGGAAATCAAAATGAGTGTTGGGATATCTACCGATGATTTCTGTGAGGAACTTCCCCGTTTCAAAATGGGTGAGTATGCCCAAGGTGTCGGGGAGTAAAATCCGCTTAAGCGGCAAGGTGGTAAGGAAATCCAAAAACTCAAACACGTATTCCCTGGAATTTCGCATACCGTTGCTCCAATCTTCAAGGTATACATTGGTTTCAATCCCCATCTTTTGAGCTTTTGAAACCACTTTCCCAATATCTTTGAAATGTTCTTCGGGAGTCTTTTTTAGCTGGTGGGTTAAGTGATTCATGGAACCTTTGGTCAATAGGTTCTGTACCTTGGCACCTGCTTTTTCCATCCAATTCAACGAAACACCGCCATCCACAAACGTAAGCACTTCCACACGTTCCAGTATTCCTTCGGAAGCCGCCCAATCCGTAATACTTTTAACCGCTTTAAATTCACCTTCAGATACACGAGCCGATGCGACCTCGATTCTATCCACCTTTAGCTCGTCCAACAACAACTTGGCGAGGGTAAGCTTCTCAGATGCCGAGAAAGAAACCCCAGAGGTCTGTTCACCATCCCTTAGGGTGGTATCCATGATTTCAACCGTCCTTTTTTTCATTTTCGCCTGTTCTTCAATATTTCGGGAGGAAGCTTTTAAAGCGGGGTGTTTTTGGCAAATTCTTTAATATCCTCTTTGATGTTCAATAGATAATCAATATCGTCGAACCCGTTGAGCATATTTTCCTTTTTATAACCATTGATATGGAAACTTTCACTTGCTCCCGTTGCCAAAAGGGTAATGGTTTGTTCAGGAAGATTTACCTCAATCTGGGTTTTGGGGTCCGATTCGATGGCCTTAAAGATTTTATCCAGGAATTCCGGACTTACCTGAACAGGCAAAACTCCAATATTCAAACAATTGTTCCTGAAAATATCGGCGAAGAAGCTCGAGACCACACATCGGAAACCGTAATCGTAAACCGCCCAAGCTGCATGTTCACGGGAAGAACCTGAGCCAAAGTTTTTTCCGCCGACCAAAATCTTTCCACTGTAAATAGGATTGTTGAGCACAAAATGCTCTTTTGGAGTGTTATCTGTGTGATATCGCCAATCCCTAAAAAGATTGTCTCCAAACCCTTTCCGCTCGGTAGCCTTCAAAAAACGAGCGGGAATAATTTGGTCAGTATCCACATTTTCAATGGGTAGCGGAACCGCCGTACTGGTTAATATGTTGAATTTATCGTATGCCATTTTTGAGATGTAAGTGTTAGAAGATGTATATTAAGCTTCTTGTAATTCCAAGAGTTCCCGTGGGTCTGTAACCTTTCCGGTCACGGCTGCTGCCGCTGCCACCAATGGACTGGCCAAAAGCGTTCGTGCACCAGGC
>NZ_JANQIH010000272.1 GCF_028282265.1 Allomuricauda sp. | reverse complement strand
TTTAAAAGGTTCCGAGGTGGTAAATACATGGAAAAAGCAAAAAAATGGCCTATGGGTGGCAGAAGTGGATAATGCTATTTTTGGAGATTTCAACCCCTTTGCCATCAACTTGTATGGCGACTGGTTGTCTAGGGGCAAGCAGTTGCACTTGGGCGAGGTCTATCTTGACGGAAGAACCTTAATTGAAACCGTCGATTCAAAAGAATTAACTGAAAAAGTCAATACTTGGTATGTAGAGGTATTGGACGAAAGCACTGTGATTACCGCCAATTTTGGAGCTAAAAACCCTAACAAATCATTGGCGGAAATCAATGTACGTCCAACCTGTTTTTTTCCGAAAACTACTGGAGTCGATTATATAAATGTTAAAGGACTACACATTTCACAGGCAGCAACTCAGTGGTCCCCACCTACCGGAGAGCAAATTGGTCTTATCGGTCCAAATTGGAGCAAAGGATGGGTAATTGAGAATTGCACGGTTTCACAATCCAAGTGCGTAGGAATCTGTTTGGGGAAGTCCCGAGCCAGTGGACAAAACATGTGGTCTCTTTATCGCAAGAAATTTGGCTACACCAAAAGTGGTTTCAACCGTGAGATTGAGGCCATTTTTAAAGGCTATTATTTAGGGTGGAGCAAAGAAAATGTGGGTTCGCATCTCGTTCAGAACAATGAAATCTTTGAATGCGGCCAAGCTGGGATTGTAGGTCATATGGGTTCGGCATTCAGCACTATTCGTAACAATGAAATACGTGATATCAATCGCAATGCACAAATTGGTGGTGCAGAGACTGCTGGAATAAAATTACATGCGGCGATAGATGTGGTATTAGAGCATAATTGTATTGTGAATACTACCATGGGCATATGGCTAGACTGGCAGGCACAGGGCACGCAAGTGTTTAACAACATCATTGCGGAAAGTGACAAACAAGACCTATTTTTTGAAGTTACCCACGGCCCCACTTTGGTCTACAACAACATCCTTCTTTCGGAATTGAGTATGTTGTTCCGGGGTGGTCAGGGTATCGCATTGTTTAACAATATGCTATCTGGTGGTGTCAAAGCTGGTGCTTCGCCAGAACGGTATACGCCGTATCATTTTCCGCATTCAACAAAAGTAAAAGGACTTTTTAATAATCCAGGAGGTGATGTCAGGTTCTACAACAACGTCTTTTTGGGAGATGAGATAAAAGATGAAAAACTAAGCGGACTGGTTTCTTATAACAGATTTCCGGTTTTTTCGGAAAAATTAAGTGATAGTGTTCGCGTGACCCCACATTATCTGAAGTTTCTTTTTCCCATATGGACTGGGGGCAATGTATATTTTAACAATACCAAACCCTACGACAAAGAAGTCGATTTCTTGAAGGTATCTGAAGATGCCAGCGCAACATTGGACAAACGCGATGATGGTTATTACCTGACCTTTACCATTAACAAAAACGCTGTTGAGTCAGCAAAAACCTTAAGTGTTGAAACTGAAATGCTTGGGCAAACCTTTATATCCGAAGCCATCTTTGAAAATCCCGATAGTAGTCCTTTTCGGTATACCAAAGACTTTTTTGGGAAGCCGGTTATGGTACAAAAGCCTTTAGCTGGGCCATTCAGTGATGTAAAAAACACGGTTGGAATAAAAGTGTTTTGATGCAATATTGAAATTAGGTGTTGTTGACCACTGAAGAACAAGTCAGATTTACAACTATGAACGTTACTAAAATATGGGCCGTCATTGTATTATCGCTTTGTCTGGCGGGGTCAGTCTTCTCTCAAGTAGAAAAAAGCCGTTTGATTATCCTTGCCGATATGGGCAACGAACCTGATGAAGAACAGCAAATGGTCCATATGATGCTCTATAACAATAAGTTTGACTTGGAAGGACTTATTGCTGTAACAGGAAAGTTTCTTAGACCTGAATCCAATATTCCGTATAAACAAAAACTACATCCCGAACTATTTCATGAGATTATTGATTCCTATGAAAAGGTTTGGGAGAACTTGAAGTTGCACGCGGATGGATGGCATGAACCAGAATACTTGAGGGGTATTGTGGCTTCCGGACAGGCGGGATATGGCATCGCCGATACAGGAGTCGGAAAATCGTCGGTAGGTTCAAAACTGATTGAAAAAGCGTTGCTCAAGGAAGATAACAGACCGATTTATATAGTGGTCAATGCGGGTTCCAATACGCTTGCCCAGACCCTTATCGATTTACGGCAAAGACTTTCAAAAAAGGAGTTAAGCGAAGTGGTTTCAAAAATCAGGGTCTATGAAAATGGGTCCCAGGACAATGCTGGGGCATGGATATGCAGCGAATTCTCTAATATTCATTGGGTTCGAAGCAATTACCAGACTTATTCATACGGAGGGCCAAGCATTGACGGTGGTGCCGATAACAAAGGAGAACAAAAAAACCTCGGTCCATATACCTGGGAACCTTATAGCTATAACGGTATTGGACAGCATCAATGGCTGTTGGAACATATTATTGGAAATCACGGTTGGTTGGGTACCAAATATCCCATACGCCAATTCAGAAAAGGAGGCATTTCGTTTATGGAAGGTGGTGGAACCATTCCTTGGCTGCCACTGGTAAATCGAGGGTTGAACGACATTGACAAGCCTTGGTATGGGGGTTGGGGCGGTCTTTTCACAAGGGAAAAGGTGAAAAATGTGTACTCCAAACATACAAGTGTGAATATTGATGAGAAGGAATATGGTGATTTTATGCTGTACACCGAAAGACAAGACAAGTGGGTAGAAGAAACAACAGGTATTGATTACAGCGGATTGTATTCACCAGTCTGGCGGTGGAGACGCGCATTTGTGGAAGATTTTAAGTGCCGAATGGATTGGTGTACGCAGTCCTATAAAAATGCCAACCATGCTCCTATCATTGTATTGAATGGGGATAGTTTGGAAAAAATACACGAATACAACGTAAAGGCCGGAGAATCTTTGCTGTTGGATGCCACGGGCACCAAAGATCCAGATGGGGATTATCTGAATTTTAATTGGTGGGTATATCCCGAAGCTGGAACCTTTAACGGAAACATTAAACTCCCGCAGACCAATACTGCCAAATTATCATTTACAGTTCCGCAAAGGGCAAAGGGCTCCGAAATTCATATCATTCTTGAGGTTTATGATGTAAACACCATTGGGCGAATGACCGATTACCGCCGTATTATTCTTAAGGTTATATAGTTTAGAGCTACAGTTTTTCGGAATAACTCAAGAAGACCACATCATCGGGAGGTACCTGAATTTTAATACCTTCAAGTGGAATTTCCATTGAGGAATCTTTCCAAATATTGTGGCCAACAATACGATTGGGGTTTTCAATCACTTGATAACCATTGGTTTGTTGCACCAATCCCAAATCAGTTCTGGACAGTGTTCCTTGAAATGGCTTGAATTCGTCGCGGTTAAAAATGCCTATCCAACCTTCTCCTACGATTTCCTTATCTCGAACATGGTACACTTCTAAGTCCTTTTTTGAATAAGTGTTGATACCCATTACCCCGTTTTGGTTACAGGCCAACATATCAGAGTTGGTTAGTAATTGAAGGGAGTACGTATCCATTGTGGGTAAATCGCCCCCAATAAATAGAGGTGAGGCGGCCATGGCCCGTTGCGTAATGAACTGTCTTTTCAGGGGCTCTGTCAACATCGATTCACGAGTATGACCAAAGCCTGCTAAACGAACGTCCCGTTTAATATTATTCAGTACTTCCGGTGACATCAATTTCAACTTGCCAAATGGGATCATGTCCAAATCAGGCCAAAATCCAGGGTACTCCGTGCGTTGGTATTTCTTCCATGCTTCGAAGGACTTTTGTACATCTTTTCTTCTATCCCAGATGTCATGGGTTATGCGCAACATATTGGCGTAACGGTAATAGGTATGGTCAAGGGTATTGGAAGCCTGCCCAGGAGATAGGCTGTAGACCATAGGTCTGCCCGAATTTTCAATGGCCTTGGCCACTGCAACGATTTCTTTGGGATAGGCTATGATGTCATCAACTTTGACAAAGTCCACCTCCCAATCCGCTAATTTTTTGAATACACTGTTGTACCACTCTTGTGCACCAGGTTTGGACATGTCAACGCCATAATTGTGGGGGCACCATTCTGCTATGCTCGTGGTATCGGCTATTTGAGAAGCGGTATGGGAGGTGCCCTTTATGGGTAAATCCAATTTTACGGCCTTTCTGGGAATCCCTCTCATGATATGAACCCCGATTTTGACATCGAGTTCTTTGGCTCGGTCAAAAATGGGTTTAAGGCCTTTCGGGAAATAACATTCGGAGGGTTCATACAAACCAAATTCATCAATGTTGATGTCCTTGGCATGACGTTCATTGGGAAATTTTGTACCGGGAAAGAACTCATATTCTGCGTACCACCCCAAATCAATGACAAAATACTCATAGCCATAAGGCTTTAGCTTTTTTGCAAAAGCTTCCAAATTGTCTATGGCAGCCTCGTGATGTAGATAAACCCCATAGGAATCAAAACTGTTCCATCCCAAAGGAGGCTTCTCCGCCAAAATAGATTTCTTTGCTGACTTTGTGCCGAATTCCACTTTTTCAGGACGTCGTTGTTGGCATCCCAAAAACGCCACCAGTACTAAACCTAAAACAAAGCTTTTGGTAAATAGAATGAATTTGCAATTTGATTTCTGTTTCATTCCATTCAGGTTAAGCCAAAGAGTTCACGCTAACCATTTTTTCTTCATCCTTGCTCAAAGCGATGGTATTTTTTAATGGTCTGCCAAACCCTTCCCAAGTGACTATCATTTCGTCTCCATCTTCCAATACCAAACCTTCACCAAAACTAAAGGCATCGGCTCCAAAAAAATGAATATGTGCCATGCCGGGAATTCTATGGTTTTCGTATTTAAAATGGTGGTATTCCAGATTTTCAAGGCTGTGGCACATGTTGCTTTCCCCTGTTTTAATTTCTTGTGCCCAGAGCGCAGTACTATTGCGCATTACACTGACCTTGCCCGAGATATCCTTAAATTTATCAGTAATCACCAACTCAGGACCAATGGAGCAGTTTCTAATTTTCGATGGGGCCAAATACAAGTAGTTCTTTCGCTCCATTGCATGGTCAGAAAACTCATTACACGTAGTAAAACCAATACGCCAAGGTTTTCCTTTTGAATCTATGACATAGACTCCCGCAATTTCTGGTTCCTCACCACCGTCCTTTCCATAATCGGGTACACTTAAAGTAGCATTGTGTGCTCTTAAAATAGAACCGTTGCCTTTATAGAACCATTCGGGTTGTACCCCAATTTTTCCCGTTTCAGGATGTCCGCCCTCGACACCCCAAAGGTATATTTTAATACTATCGGTGAGCTCGCTTTCAGCTTCTGCCTGATGCATTTTTTGTCTATTCTCGGCACTTGCCTTATGGGTGAGCCCAGTTCCAGCCAACATACATTTTAGAACATCCGTTGGATGGTCAAAAGAGGGTAGGAGTACCCAGTCGGAATTCCCATTGTAAATCGGGTCATAATCCAATTCTTCTGTGGAAATATGATTGGTTGTTATTTCAGACAAGCTAATTCCCTGTTCTATGGCATCAAGAGCCAATTCATAAATGGAATCGTAGCTTTCAACCAATTGCAGTTTGGGTTCTTTAACTACGGCAACTCTTCTTCCTTTAGATGGGTGGGTTAATTGTACAAGCCTCATTTTCTTTTTTTTCGTTTGGTAGATACGGTTTCGGAATATCTAAACTCACCAGTGTACCCGTCATAATATTGAAAGATAACCTGCGGATGTTCATAGGCGACCCATCGTTCATCACCCAATTTCAATGGGTTGTTAAACACATTATTTATCTTAACCACACAGTAATGCGGAAACATACGTTCCGGTCGAGGAATATCGTCCAGCACAAAACTTGACCAACGAATGTCCATTTCCCGTTTATCAAAAGTGAACAATCCTGATTTTGGCCTTCCCCCTTCGTCTGACAAACGATGGTTTACGGAATTGTGCGGCCCAGAGCAGAATTCCCAGATATGGTCGGTGATTTTTATGGCAAAACTATTGTGCAAATCCCCTGTCAAAATAAAAACAGGTTTTTCCAGCTCTTCCCAAAAACGGATGAGTTTTTCCCGTTCATCCAGAAATACAGTCCAAGATTCATCCTTGTTGTCCGCCATGGCGTAACCACCTGCACCCACATGCGGAATCATAAAAGGTACGGACGAGAAGAGGAAAAAGAAATCAGCTTCACTTTTGGCCATTTCTTCCCGTAGCCATTTGTACTGGTCCTTGCCCAGAAGTGTAAGGCCTGGTTTGTCTGGTTCTTGGGTATTGTGAAATTCGCGGTGTGTTTTGGTATCCAAAATAAAATAGTCGCAGTTACCAATGGTAAATTTGGAATACGACCTTCTACCTATTGAATATGCCCCCGATCCAGTTGCAACGGCTGGGGGAAAAACGCGCACCTTATTCTTGCTTATAATTTCTACAATCTCATATACTT
This sequence comes from Allomuricauda sp., assembly GCF_028282265.1. GTDB lineage: Bacteria > Bacteroidota > Bacteroidia > Flavobacteriales > Flavobacteriaceae > Flagellimonas. The sequence continues at coordinate 6,464 of NZ_JANQIH010000272.1, read as the reverse complement.
TTGAATTCGGATTTCCATCATCAAGTCTGTCCAATTTTATATCATCCACCCCAGCGGTAGGCGTTCCCCAGTGCACATGTAGATTAGCTGCTTCCTTTAAATCCAATTTGGTAAAGTCTGCTTTTGGGTCATACAGAATATCGGAGCCTTTTTTGAATTTGGCCTTGCCAAAGTGTACCTCTTGCTTAAAATGGGTGGGGTTGGCCCATCCTAAATAATCATACCAAGCGGCTGTACCGATATCCCTAAAAACGGCACGTCTGTCTCGCCGTCCTGTTTCACCTGCGCCCCATATATCGTTGATGAGCTCATGGTCGTCAAATGTAAAATAAGAAGGCACATCGCGATGCCATTCGCTGAGGTTTGCGGCCCTATCCAGATATATCCTGTAATTTTCCCAGACACCTACTATGGTCGGGGCGTATTTGACGACATTAGGTTGGTTCTTGCTGGTTAATCCATTTGACTTTAACCATTCTGATGCGGGATAGTCGCGTGCTTCCTCATATAACCAGTCGCCGTTCATCATAGCAAAATCCACATTGCCCCTTACTTTATCAAGCATTGTGTTATAGGTCGGTAAGCTTGGCCCTATACCATTTTTCGGATTCTGATTGGCACAGGAACCAAACTCGAAACTAAAGTTGAACAACCCCTTTGGATTATGTTCTTCGTTCCTGTAGTCATCGGCATGTGGTAAGGTTTTAAAGCTCCCTTTTTTACTCTTGCTAGTTGGCGTTTTTAGATAATAGGTGTATTTGGTGTTAGGTTGTAAACCTTCCAATATGGTCCAACCCGTATTATCATTTTTAATAGCTGTATTGACGGCTACTGTCTTTGCGTTTGTTGAGTCCGACTTTTCAAAATAAACTACGTCAAATGTTCCGGGAGTGTTTGTTCGCCCCCAAACCCTAACGGAATTATGAGTAATATGACCTAAAATTGGACCATGGGTAACCGCGTTGGTTTCCTGCGCATTTACGTAAAAAGTGAGTGCGAAAATCAGAAGGGAGATAACAAATTTCTTCATTTGCTTACTGTTATTTTTCCCATTGAAATCTGAAGAATTTCGAACGGGTTCGTTCTTTGCTCAATAGTTGGTTTAATTCGTTTACGATTTCTGGGTATTTTGTGGCGAGGTCATTGGTTTCGCCCAAATCATTCTCCAAGTCGTACAATTCCAAGGGCGAATGTTCATCGGCTTGGAAGTTGACCCGTACCCCTTTCCACTTTCCTTTCCGTATGGCTTGCTTCCCATCGCGTTCATGGAATTCCCAATACAAAACATCATGTTTGGGTTGTGGCTTGCCCAACAGTTCAGGGAGGTACGATATGCCATCTAAATTTTCGGGTGTTTCAATACCTGCCAATTCACAAGCGGTTGGCATAAAATCCCAAAAAGCAGAAATGTGGTTTGATACGCGACCAGGCTGAATTTTGGAAGGCCAATAGGCAATCATGGGTGTTCGTATACCACCTTCATACAGGTCCCGTTTTATACCCTTTAAAGGACCATTGCTATCAAAAAAAGTTGGATCGTTATCGCCTTCGGCATGCGTCCCGTTATCACTGGCAAAGATGACCAAGGTATTTTCATCCAAACCTAAATCTTCCAATTTTTTGAGTATGGCCCCCACGTCGCTATCCAAAATGGAGACCATTTGTGCATATCCTTTTGCCGATTCGGGCCAATCCTTTTCATCATAGGGGCCGTAATCGGGCGTAAGCCCTCCTGGAACTTCCATACCATGGCTATCATTCATCCAACCTTCATTATTGGCATGTGGAGGTGTTATAGCATAGTATAAGAAAAATGGTTCCTCTTTTTCGCGTTCAATAAAACCAAGGGCTTCCTTCAAAAACAAATCCTGTATGTATTGTTTTTTATTGGTGGAAACCGACCCAATGCCATTGGCGTAGTAACCTTCTTTTCGGGTAATTCTGATTTTATTTTCAAGATGAAATTTATCTTCGTTTTTCCATATGTAATCGGGATAGTAATTGTGCGCTCGAATCTGATTCAGGAATCCAAAGAAAAAATCGAAACCTTGTTTGGTAGGAATACCTTCGGTACCCACTTCACCAAGCCCCCATTTTCCTATCAATCCTGTACGATATCCAGCAGGTTTCAACAATTCGGGAACAACAAGAATGGAATCTGTGATGGAAATATCATTGTTGCCGCGAACATAGGCGTTGCCTGTATGAAATCCTGTCATTAAAGTACTTCGGGAAGGGGCACATACCGTACTGCCCGAATAGTGATTTGTAAAACGGATGCCATTGGCGGCCATTTTATCCAAATGGGGTGTCAAGATCTGTTTTTGCCCATATACCCCTAAATCACCATATCCCAAATCGTCTGCCAGAATGAAGATGATATTGGGTTTTTGCTGCACAACGACCTTTTCAGTGGTTTCTTCTTTTTTTTCCTTGCAAGAAAAGATGAGAAGTGTGCTGATTGTAAGTAAAACAAAGGTGAAGACTATGGAGGAACAAAAAAATGGTTTCCCCAATAGATTTAGCTTGATAATATTTTTATTGACGTTCGCCATTGATAATTCTTGAAATTTTTAAAGGATTATCCGTTTTCAATTCCTCAGGAAGCAAAAACTCGGGGTAATTTTGATAACAAATCGGTCTTGTAAATCGGGTGATTGCAGCTGTGCCTACCGAGGTCATCCGAGAATCGGATGTGGCTGGAAACGGTCCGCCATGAACCATAGAATGGCATACCTCAACGCCCGTTGGATAACCGTTAATCAATAAACGACCTACCTTGCGTTCCAAAACCGCCAAAAGTTCTTCATTGGCTTTGAGATCATTTTCGGTACCATAAACCGTGGCTGTAAGATGACCTTCCAGATTTTTGGCAATTTGAAGAAGTTCCTTGTCATCCTCGGTCTGTACCAATAAAGTTGATGGTCCGAATACCTCTTTTTCCAATTCACTGTCTGCTAGAAAATCTTTCCCTTTAACGGCCAATAGCTCGGGGACTCCCTGAGTTTCATCATCGCCTTTTTTACCTTGTGAGAGACTCGAAACAGTTGTTTTATCCTTAAATTTTTGTAATCCGCTTTCGTAAGCACTTTGTATACCCGAGGTCAACATCGTTGCTGAAACCAAATCCTCGACTTCTTTGGAAAGCAATTGTTCAAACTCTTTCGCTGTTTCGGAGCCATCGACAATGGTCAGACCTGGATTTGTGCAAAATTGTCCTACCCCAAGTTGAATTGAATTCTTCAATCCTTGAGCAATGGCAGGGGTTTCCTGTTTTAATTTTTCAGGCAATATAAAGACAGGGTTTGTGCTACCCATCTCGGCATACACTGGAATTGGTTCGTCACGTTTGTTCGCTTCATCAAACAAGGCTTTACCTCCTCTATACGATCCTGTGAAACCAATGGCCTTAATCAAAGAATGCCTTACAATAGCCTGACCTACTGCTATGGAAGGCCCTTGCACTAGCGAAAATACCCCTTCAGGAAGATTACATTTCTTTACAGCTTGATTGATGGCGCGCCCCACCAATTCCGATGTACCTGGATGAGCAGGGTGTCCTTTTACCACAACAGTGCAACCAGCAGCCAAAGCTGAAGCTGTATCACCTCCGGCAACAGAAAATGCTAAAGGAAAATTGCTCGCTCCAAAAACACCAACAGGCCCTAACGCAATTTGCATCTGTCGGGTGTCAGGTCTGGGGACAGGTTGACGATTTGGGTTTGCAAAATCAATTCTGGCATCTACCCAAGAACCTTCTTGGAGCAACTGCGCAAACAAACGCAACTGTCCAACGGTTCTGCCTCGTTCTCCTTTCAACCTTGCCTCAGGCAATGCAGTTTCTTGCATACAGATTTCGATGAGGGAATCACCAAGATTTTCTATCTCTTCGGCAATGGTTTCCAAAAATTTGGCCTTTTTCATTCCGCTCAGTTTTCTGTAAGATTGAAAGGCACTTTCAGCAAGTTCAGCCGCAGTATTGACTTCACTTATTGTGGCCTGTACATGGGCTGTGTTAAGTTGTTGTCCTGTTTTGGGATTTACGGCATAAAAGGATTCCCCACTTTGTCTGGAATCTGAAAAACCTATAATATTTGAGCCATTTAGTATCATTGATTTATATAAAGAATGAGATTAGAAACACTACTAGTGCCGCGAACAAGCCTACCAAAAACGCCCCGAATGTATAAAGCTTGTAACCTGTTTTTACATCCATACCGGTTAGTTGCGTTACCACCCAAAAACCACTATCGTTGGCATGAGGAACAACAAGAGCACCTGCACCAATGGCTATGACCAATAACGCTTTCTGTGCCTCGGTATCAAAACCCATGGATACCATTAAAGGAGCCATAATGGATGCTGCGGTTATTAATGCCACGGTTGAAGAGCCCTGAGCCGTTTTTATGGCCGCCGTAAGCAAAAATGGCAACCAAATACCTAGGCTCACTCCTGAAAAAAGATTTGCCAGCGTATCACCAATACCAGAGTTTTGCAGAATTTTACCAAAGATGCCCCCTGCTCCTGTAATCAAAATAATGGTTGAAGCGCTTATCAATGCCTTACCGACCCAACCACTGTCTGACAACAGTTTAAGGTCAAAATTCTTGGGCAGCAAAAAGGAAAGCAGCATCCCTATCAAAAGTGCAATCACTGGTGACCCGATAAAGGTGATCAGTTTATACCAAAAGACTTCGGAATATGTATCGGCCAATGAAAACTCAACCAAAGATTTTCCTACAATTAAAAGAATGGGAATTAAAATGGGTAAAAATGACTTGAATGCGCTTGGGGCATCCTTCATTTTTTGCTCAATTTCATCTTCGCTCATTTCAGGATTTGGGTCGATATAGGTTTTTCCCGCATATCGTTTTGAGTAGATAATTGCTACCACCAAGGATATTGCACTGACCAAAATTCCAAAGAGCATGACCAGACCTATGTCTGCATCCAATATTGCTGCTGCGGCAATAGGCCCGGGTGTGGGAGGCACCATGACATGTGTCAAAAGCAGGCCCAAAATCAAGGCTACTGCTGTTCCTCCGATTGAAAGACCTGCTCTTTTGGACAAGGATTTGTTTAAAGGATTAAGGATGATAAAACCGCTATCGGAAAATACTGGTATTGAAACGATGTACCCTATTATGCCCATTACAGCATGTACGTTCTTTTTTCCGATAAGTTTCAGGACTACTTCGGCCATTTTATAGGCCCCACCTGAATTCTCAAGAAATGCGCCAATAATAATGCCCAACAAAATCACTAGACCTATCTTGCCCAGTGTTCCACCAAAACCCTGCTCAATGGAACTTAATATGGATTCGAAAGACATTCCTGCGCAAAGCGCATAGAAAAGTGCTGCGGTCAATAATGCCAAAAATGGATGGATATTCCACTTTACGGTCAATAAAATGATTAGGGCAACACTAAGTAAAAGCAATAGAATTATCATACAAATGGATTAATGTACATCTCTTTTAACTTCTGAACCCGATTTACCAACCAAAAACGAAAGGTCAGCGCCCAGATGGGCTTGTTGCACATTATTGATATACATTTTTACATAGCCCCTATCGGTAAGGGGTTGTGGCGCTTTCCATGCCGCTTTTCGGTTTGCCAGTTCCTCTTCTGTGATGTCCAAATGCAATTTACGATTTGGCACATCCAATTCAATATGATCTCCCGTTTTTACAAGAGCAAGGGTACCGCCAACTGCGGATTCAGGTGAGACATGGAGAACTACGGTTCCAAAAGCGGTTCCGCTCATGCGACCATCAGAAATACGAACCATGTCCTTTACTCCTTTTTTCAACAGTTTTTTTGGAAGGTCAACATTGCCCACTTCGGCCATTCCCGGGTACCCTACCGGCCCCACACCCTGTAAAACAATCACGCTGTTTTCATCGATTTCAAGATTGGGGTCATCAATTTTTTCATGATATTCTTCAATGGATTCAAATACTACGGCCTTACCCCGATGCGACATTAATTTAGGAGTTGCTGCGGAAGGCTTTATAACCGCTCCATCTTCACAGAGGTTTCCATAGAGGACTGCAATTCCTGCGGATTCCTTAAAGGGTTTCTCATAATCGGAAATTACTTCTTTATTATAGTTTTCAGCATGCAGATTATTCTCACCTATTGGCTTACCGTTTACAGTTAGGGCATCGTTGTGCAAATGTTGTTTTAATTCCTTGATGACCACAGGAAGACCACCGGCATCAAAAAAGTCCTCCATCAAAAACTTACCGGAGGGCATTAAGTTGACCAAAAGAGGAATATTGCTCCCCAATGTGTCAAATTCCTTGAGATTTAGTTGTATTCCTATACGACCTGCTATGGCCTGTAAATGAATGATGAAATTGGTTGAACCACCCACGGCGGCGTTCACTTTTATCGCATTTTCAAAAGCTTGCTGGGTCAGTATTTTTGAAATTTTCAAGTCTTCCTTGACCATTTCCACG
>NZ_JANQIH010000170.1 GCF_028282265.1 Allomuricauda sp. | reverse complement strand
ACATTGATTTTTTCACTACTGATGGTATTACCTTTTTTGTTAATGACTTTTGCAGCCCTTGCCACTGCATCTTGTAACTCTCTAATATTTAGGGGCTTCATTAGATAATCGAGAGCGGCATATTTTATTGCGTTGATAGCATAAAGGTCATGAGCAGTAGTGAATATTACTTCGAAAGGTGGTTCTTCGAAATGGTCAAACAAGGTAAAACCGTTACCTCCAGGCATTTCGATGTCCAAAAAAATGATTTGAGGACTTTTGTCCATTATCAAACTGACGGCTTCAGCAACATTATGGGCGTTTCCCAAGATTTCAATTTCAGGACAAAAATTGCCTAACATTTTCCCCAGGGTCTCATGATGCCGATCCTCGTCATCAACTATTATAGCTTTAATAGTACCCTCCGTTTCCATTATTTGTTCCTTACTAAGTAAATATACATTTATTACTCTTTTAGTAATTCTTTGTTATTTAATAATTTAGTCAAAGTCATGTCCATTACTTTAGGTTCCATAGCACCAGATTTCAGCGCAAGCACTACAATGGGAGACTTGGGATTCCATGAATGGCTTGGAGCAAGTTGGGGGTTATTATTTTCACACCCTGAAGATTACACCCCGGTATGTACTACGGAGCTAGGAGTAGTCGCTAATTTACACGATGAGTTCAAAAAACGAAATGTTAAGGCAATTGCCCTCAGCGTTGATAGCCTCAGTTCTCATAAAGGCTGGATATCTGACATTGAAAAAGCAATGAATACCAAAGTGAACTTTCCGATAATTGCTGATGAACGAGCAGAAGTCGCCCAGCTTTACGGAATGATCCATGAGGGAAGTTCGGAAAAGCACACCATTCGGTCAGTCTTTGTTATAGGGCCAGAAAAGGATATTAAATTGATGCTTACCTATCCTATGGCGGTAGGACGAAACTTTGATGAAATTCTTCGCGTTCTAGATGCGTTGCAGCTTACTGCCAAGCACCCTGTTGTCACTCCCGCTAATTGGGAACAAAATGATGATGTAATTATTGATCCTTCCCTTTCAAGTGAAGAAGCTGGCAGAACATTTCCAAAGGGACACGAGGAAGTGACGCCATATTTACGTTATACTGAGCTACCCTAATTGATATTAGCTTAGATATTGAACCGGACCTATTCGTAGGAAGGCATCCTTTTTAGGTATGCTCAATCTTTTTTGTCAAATTTTTCGACCATATTCCTAATCTCATTAATCACCAAATCAGGTCGATCCTGATGTATAAAATGCCCACTTCCCTTAGCAGTTTTATGTAGACCTTGAGAAGATAAAGAGGTAAGTTCCCGTTGAAAACTAAGCCATTTTTCCCTTAATTTCTTTGTCTCCAGCAATGAAGATTTTTTCCCAGCCGTTAGAACCAAAGAGGGTACATTAGGAAATTTAGGTGCATTCTTAAAATCGGAATTCACATTCTTTACTAAATCAAGTTCATAATGGCGATTACTCTTTTTGATGGACATAATTAGGATGTCATATAACATTCGGTGATGATCCCTGAAATATTCAAATTGTTCAGGATGGGAAGCATCCAAAAAGACCACGCCAGCAACCTCGCTCGGATATTGACGAGCAAACATATTGACGAACAATCCCCCGGCCGAATGTCCAACAAGAATGTACGGGGGTGGGATATTTTTGGATTTCAGATTGTCCCGTAGCTGTTTTGCTACTTCCATACTTGTTCTCGGCGTATTTATGATTGTACTGGTTCCATATCCTGGCCTATTATAGGCAAAAACCTTGGTAAAGGTTGATAATGTATCAAGTATCGGACTCCATGTCTCAATTGTTGGACCCAACCCCGTCTCAAAGACGATGGTAGGACTACCATCGCCTTTTTCAAAAAACTGGACGTTTTTTCCATTAATAGTTTCTTCTGTTACCCCATGTAGGGTGGAGCAATTTGTCAAATAGACCGTGGCAAGAATTACTATCAAATAGGTTACTGATTTTTTCATCTTTTTGCTTTTTGAATCATGTGTTTTCTAAACCGTTGTCATTCTCAGGTTTTTAAGTTCCTTATTGAGCATTCAACAACCTTTCTGCCATCAATTGTAGTGCCTCTAGGACAGAGGGAATACTGATATTCCCATCAGCATCATAACTATTGGTCACTGCAAAATTTGCAAATTGGTCTTCCTTACTTATGAAGAGCTGGGCAAACCACCTAGCATTGCTTCCAGAGTGGAACACCCCATTATCCGTCACGTTCCAGCCAAGGGCATATCCTGAACCAGATACTTCAGTATGTAATTTTTCCAATGTTCCGCTTTGAATAACATCAGTGTTGCCCAGATGGAGTTGGATGTACTTTTCAAGGTCTGCCAAGGTCGTCTTGATGGTCCCTGCTGGTCCCAATGCGGCCGGATTATCGGCCATGATATCCATAGGGTCAACGGGGCTCCATTGTCCGTTGTTGAATTGATGCCCCCAAGGTTGATTTGGGGAACCGTCGTTACCTGGAACTCCAAAACCCGTCTCTGTCATTTCTAATGGTTGAAACAAATGTTCAATCATCAATTGCTCCCACGTTTCCCCAGTTATAAGCTCCAACAATGTTCCCGCAACAACATATCCATTGTTGCTGTAAGTGAATCCATCATTTCTAGGGATATTGAGCACTGTAATTGACCACTCTTGCCTAATGACAGAAATTGGTCTGGAGTCATTTGGGTCAACGGGATAATCATTTGCAAGGATTCCGCTGGTATGTGAAAGCAATTGTTCAAACGTTACGTTGCCATATTCAGGTAGATATCCTTCATCAACGATATCTGAAATGGTAGTTTCCCAAGTCAGGTATCCCTTTTCAACAAGAATACCCACTAAGGTGGCGGTCATGGATTTTGTAATGGAGCCTATATGCCACTGGCTTAAGAGTGCCACCTTTTCATTGTTTCCCATAATAGTGCGGCCTGAAACACCGCTCTCAATAATGCCAGAACCATCAACAGTTAAGACCGCGATTCCTGGAATTTCTTGTTTAGCTACCAGATAATCCAGATTGGATTGTAATAAGGTGTCCCCAACATTACCCGTATCTGGGATTTCCACGATTGGTGAGGGATCAACAGGCTCATCCTTTTCACAGCTTGAAAAGGAGATTGCAACTAACAAAACGAAAGGAAAGAGTATTGTTTTCATAGTATTTGATTTTAATTTATGGTCAAAGGAAGTATCGTTCTTCGAGAGGTGAAAAGAATGTTGACCAACTCCTGGGTAGCGTTGACCAATTACAAAAAACCCTAGTCTTTTTCGTTGGTCAACAGTTTTGAACCGTTGGTAAAAGAATATGTGCTACCTTAAAAACAGTATATAATTTTAAGTTTCAATACTTAAAGTAATGGACAATTCGAAAAAGCATTGGAAGAAACTTGCCTTGCATATTTTGGCCTGGCTTGCTTTTGTTTTTTTGATGAGTAGCAAAGCCGTGGACATCACTTGGGGATTTTTTTCCCGCTCCGAAGGATCCATTTTGCTACCCATGCTCTATGGGACCGCTTTTGGCGCCCTTATTTTTTATGGGAACTACTATTTTTTGATACCCAAGTATTTTCGTGAACGAAGGAAATGGAGGTATTGGCTCCTTACCTTAGGGTCGTTTTTCGCGGTTTGCTTAGTAGAATCCGTTGTTGATATTGTAGTTCTTATCCAAAAACAGCCCGCTGTCGATAGTTCAGGTCAAAACCCTGATGACTTTTCAAGGTTTGCGACTTTGGTCTTTGCAAATACCTTGACTGCCAACTTATTCTGTTTGGTTTTTGCATTTGCGTATCGTTTCCCTAAGGATTGGATTAGGAATGAAAAGCAAAAAAATCAATTGGAGCGGGATAAACTACGTTCAGAACTTGATTTTTTAAAGGCTCAAATTAATCCCCATTTTCTTTTTAATGGGATTAACAGTATTTACCACTTAATAGGTTCGGATGATGCATTGGCAAAAGACACCCTTCTCCAGTTTTCTGGTCTTCTTCGTTATCAACTGTACCAAGGCAATGTGGATTTCATTTCCCTTAACAAAGAATTGGAGTACTTAAGAAACTACATACGTATTGAAGAGGTTAGAAAAGGAGAGGACGCAATGTTCTCCATTGAATTTCCAAATTTGGATGATGAAAGGTTAAGTGTGCTTAAAATAGCACCCTTGCTAATATCTCCCTTTTTAGAAAATGCCTTCAAGTATTTGAGCCATAATTCGGATAGGAATCGAAATTTTGTAAATATTGACTTGGCCATGAAAGATGCCGAATTGTATTTTAGGATTGAAAACAGTACGGACTCCAAATTGAAAAAGGGACCGGAAAGTAATGGGGGCATTGGCTTGGCAAATGTCAAAAGAAGGTTAGGTTTGATTTATCCCGATGGAAGACATGAGCTTAAAATAGACCCAGAAGGAAATACCTTCACCGTTGAACTCAAACTTAAGCTAAATGAAAATTAATTGTTTGATAATTGATGATGAGGCCTTGGCAAGAAAGGGTTTGCAAGACTACGTTGAAGTCATTGATTTTTTGGAGCTCAAAGGACTTTGTAAAAATGCCATGCAGGCCAATACCCTCTTGAAGTCCGAGAATATTGACCTTATCTTTCTGGATATAGAAATGCCTTTGATCTCGGGCATGGATTTCCTAAAGTCATTGCAGAATCCACCCAAAGTTATTTTTACAACGGCCTATACGGAATATGCCGTAGAAAGTTTTGAGTTTGACGTGGTGGACTATTTGGTAAAGCCCATCTCTATGGAACGTTTTATGAAGGCCTGTAACAAAGCCTACAAGATAATGGCTTCAAGCCAAGAGGTCCCGCAGAGACAGAAGGATTCCGAAACACTTTATCATCTTTTTGTAAAGGTGGACAAAGAACTGGTGAAAATTGATTTTGACCAGATACTGTTTGTTGAAGGGATGCAGAATTACGTCAAAATTCACACCAATGACAGAGCCCATATCGTCCACCTTCCATTAAAAAACGTATTGGAATCATTGCCTGACCAATTTCATCAGGTTCACAAATCCTTCGTGGTTGCTTTGGACAAAGTGCAGGTTATCACTGGAAATCAATTGGTGATAGGTAACCATAAAATACCTATCGGAAGAACCAAAAAGGAACAGGTAATATCCATTCTTACCATGAACAAGCTTCTAAAGAAATAGGGTCGAATTTCAAAAACATCCAAGGTGGGAAGTGCATAATTTTTGTTATGCCATTTTTTGACCGAACTTACATCTTGAATAGATCATTGAGCAATGGACATCAAAACCTTCCCTGAACTTCTGGGTGTGCTAACGGGTTTTTTGAGTTTTTTCTTTGCCTTTTTTCTTTTGACTTTAAAAACGAAGAGACAAACCAGCAATTTTTTAATTGCTATGTTTCTTATAGTTTTTGCTATTGATACTGGTGGAAACGTATTGCTGAACAATTATGTCTATCCCAAATACCCCGGATTGGGATTGCTTCTTGGTTCCTTAATTTTTTTAGAGCTTCCTTTTTTGTATCTCTATATACAATCCATTGTCTACAACGATTTCAGACTGAGGATGGTTCACTTGCTGCATGGCATAACTTTTCTAATGGCCATTTTCATCTTACTTCCAAACTTCTACCTGGCCAGTTTGGAGGAAAAACTTACCGTTCTTAAAGGGCAAGACCCTGTTTTGTTCGAACTCAAATTGGTATATATTATTCTTCATTTACAAGTTTTATCCTACCTCGTTGCCAGCTTTGTTCTTGTAGCCCGCTATCGAAAGCTATATTTGGAAAACTACTCCGATACCAAATGGTTCAACCATAGATGGTTGTTTCAACTGGTGCTGTTTCTTAGCATTGATTTTTTGGTTTCCACTTTGAAGAATACCTCTCTGTTTCTTAGCAGATCTGAACTTTATGAAAACATTGCCGTGGCCACCAATCTCATGGCGTTGGGATTGATTTGTTGGATAGTATTCAAGGCGTTATGTTACCCTGAACTGTTCAAAGGGGTGAATTCGGGAACACGGTTGGCCAAACAACTTGCCAAGAAGAATGATGCGAACAACCAATTGACAGAAAAGGAAAGTAACCTATTGGAAGCCCTTAAACATTATATGGAACAAAATGAACCGTATACCAATCCTTCGTTATCCATATCCGATTTGGCTAAACACTTGCAAGTACCCTCCAAGGAACTTTCGATACTTATCAATCACAAAATTCACAAGCATTTTTTTGATTTCGTAAATGAATATAGGATTGAAAAGGCAAAATCAATCTTCAAAGAAAATCTCGATGAGAGGCTTACCGTGCTGGAAGTCTTATACGAAGTGGGCTTCAACTCAAAATCCTCTTTCAACACTGCCTTCAAGAAACATACGGGGTTGACCCCGACCCAATTTCGCCATCAACTTTAGTTTTAATAGAACGCACCAATTCGTTACATGAAAAAGCGTTTGACTTTTTTTAGTCGGTCGACTTGCATTCTTCTTTTGGTCAATTTTGCTTCCAGATTACAAACAAAAATTCTGACAGATGGAGACAAATAGAATTAAGCCGATACGACTAGGGACTTCAGTCATTATATTTTTGGGGGCTGCGCTGCTATTCCTGGTTTTGGAACGTGTGGTGTTGCCTTTTCTTTACACACATGGAGTGTCCAAAATTCCAATGTTTTTGGTGATGGCCTCGCCACACATCATTTTCTTCGCCAGTGCACTAATTGAATTTAAACTTGAAGGACATCCTTTGAATTGGCAATCATTGATGATCCGTTTTCGATATAAAAAGATTAAGGGCAAAAAATGGTTATGGACCCTCCTATATATATTGGTCTTTGTTGGCCTTTATCTCATGGTATATACCCTCGCATGGCCATTGGTCAAAATTATCCATGCATGGTTTCCTACAACAGACCTTTTGACGGAAGTAATGAGTGATGGCGAAACCTTTGTCGGTCATCCGCTAAAGGGAAATTGGTGGCTGCTCGGACTTTTTATGGTTATGTATTTCTTCAATATAGTAGGAGAAGAGTTTCTATGGAGGGGGTACTTATTCCCAAAACAGGAAAAAACCCATGGTAGGGACACGTGGGTTGTTCATGGGCTGCTTTGGACCTCTTTCCATCTATTTGCTCCCTACAATGCCATTATGGTGCTTCCCGGAGCTATGTTCATGTCGTATATCACACATCGAATACAGAACAATACTCCTTTCTTAATAGCACATGCAGCATTGAATAGTATTCCGGTGATTATGTTGGTTGGGGCAATCATTGGCTGATAATACGAAGAATAAGTAACGCGTCGCAAAACCATTTTTCTGAAAATGGAACTAGTACTGGTAACATGATTTTTTTTAACTTTCATGTACTGCACCTAAAGAGTTTCGCACAAAAATGGATATGATTTTCACAATAGGGATTTTTACATCGCTATTTTTCTTTATCCTTTTACTGAGCAAAAAGAATAAATCGTTATCTGATACAATTCTTGCCTTTTGGATGCTAATAGTTGGCATCCACTTAACCAGTACTTATGTCTATACAATGGGATACTGGGAGCTTTACCCCCATCTTATTGGAATAACGGCACCTTTTCCACTTCTCTACGGACCTTTGCTCTACATATATGTGCTGTATTCCATTAGGGATGATAAAAGATTAAGAAGGAAGGATTATTGGCACTTCATGCCTGTGGTCATTTCTTATCTATACATGTTGCGGTTTTACTTTTTTTATTCTGCGGAGGAGAAGCGAATGGTTGACAGGGGCGAAGTAGACGATTTCGGACACTTCGGAAGTTTTTTGGTGATCTTCATAATTGTTTCTACGATAGTTTATGCAGTTTTCGCTTTTAAGTTGCTGAAGAGGCATAAGAAACTGATTGAGGATAATTTTTCGAATGCTGAAAAGATAAACCTCAATTGGTTATGGAGTTTTATTTGGGGCGTGGGTATAATTTTTGTTACTGTAGCCTTGGTTCTTATTTCAAGGGATATTTTGGGAGTTGAATATCCTTTCAACCCGGAGTTTATATTTTATTCCATGATCGTTTTTAGTGTTTTGTGCCTAGGCTATTTTGGGATTCGGCATCAAAATATTTTTGCGGACAACAAGATTCTGGAAATCAAGGAAGAGGATAAATCCTCATATAAAAACTCAGGCCTTAAAGAAGACTTTGCCTCCCTTAAGCACAAAGACCTTCTAAACCTAATGGCGGAACAGAAACCGTATTTGGAACCAAATCTGAATTTAAATACCATGGCTGGTAAACTAGATTTGCCACTCCATCATTTATCGCAAATCATCAATCAGTATGAAGGTCAGAACTTTAATGATTTTGTAAATAAATATCGTATAGAAGAATTTATTGAGCGGGCATCCAAAGACAAACAATTTAGTTTTTTGGCATTGGCTCTCGATTCAGGTTTCAATTCAAAATCCACTTTTAATTCGGTCTTTAAAAAACATAAGGGAGTCACACCCTCAAAGTTTATAGCTGGTTATACACCCAAAGCCTAGACGCCGATAATAGCATGAAAATTTCCGTAACAACCCCACAATCAGGACTTAAAAGTCCTATCCTATAATCCTGCACCTGTAAATAGTACAATATCATAATGCTGGTCGATTGATGACCAAAAATCCTGTCCATTTGCTTCATAAAACTGAAGATCATGATAAGCAAATTGGAAATCGGACAGTATCGCCACGCCAGGTTGTTTTATTTCTTATCCATATTAATCTCGTGGGTTGTGTGGTTTGTTGTGGCTTATATAAGCCATACCTATCCCAATGAATTTGTCTTATGGACTAGCTTAGGTAGCCTACTGGGTCTATTGGCTCCCTTATTCATCGCCTTGGCTTTGATTCTTCCACAAGAATCCCTCAGAAAGGATTTGTTCGGAAGGTTCTTCAACTTCCAAAAAGTGGGACAGAAATATTTAGTAGCGGTATTTCTCCTTATGCCGTTCAGTATCCTGGTGGCCCAATTGGTTTCTCTCTTTTTTGGATATAGTGTAGACCAGTTTCAATTTCGGGGTGGTTTTACCTTCTCTTCCGGAATATTTCCGGT
>NZ_JANQIH010000153.1 GCF_028282265.1 Allomuricauda sp. | reverse complement strand
CATCCCGGGCATCGATATGGGAACGCTATACAAATACAAGATTCACTCCCATAACAACGACATCAGAACAGAAAAAGCCGATCCTTTTGGACGATATTGCGAACATCCGCCAAATACTGCTTCCGTAGTATGGGACGCAGCCTATGAATGGAATGATTCAGATTGGATGAAGGAACGCGCGGATAAAAACTCCCTTGACAGGCCCTTTTCTGTCTATGAAGTGCATTTAGGTTCTTGGAAGAAGAAAAATGGTTGGGAGTCCCTGACCTATATCGAAATGGCCGATGAATTAGTGGACTATGTGTCTGAAATGGGCTTTACCCATGTGGAGTTTATGCCCGTTATGGAATATCCCTTTGACCCTTCATGGGGCTATCAGCTTACGGGATATTACGCACCGACTTCCCGTTTTGGAAAACCCGAGGATTTTAAATTGTTGGTTGATAAATTCCATCAAAAAGGAATAGGGGTCATATTGGACTGGGTTCCTTCGCACTTCCCCGAGGATGCCCACGGTCTTGGTTTTTTTGATGGCTCGCATCTTTATGAACATCCAGACAGACGTAGGGGCTATCACCCTGATTGGAAGAGTCTGATTTTTAATTATGGGAGAAACGAGGTCCGCGCATATCTTATTAGCAATGCCATTTTTTGGTTGGACCAATACCACGCTGATGGATTGCGGGTCGATGCTGTTGCCTCTATGCTGTATTTAGACTATTCCCGAGAAGATGGGGAATGGGAACCTAATATGTACGGGAACAATGAAAACTTGGAAGCTATGTCATTCCTTCGGGAAATGAATCAGGAAGTATATGCCAGTTTTCCTGGAGTGCAGACTATTGCTGAAGAATCAACTGCATTTACTGGAGTCACCAAGCCCGTACATTACGGAGGACTTGGTTTTGGAATGAAATGGATGATGGGATGGATGCACGATACGTTGGAATTTTTCAAGAAAGAACCGATCTACCGTTCGTACGACTTGAATGACATCACCTTTAGTATGACATACGCCTTTACCGAAAATTTCATGTTGCCTTTTTCCCATGATGAGGTCGTCTATGGTAAGCAATCCCTGCTTTATAGAATGCCGGGTGACGAATGGCAGCGCTTTGCGAACCTAAGGTTGTTGTACGGTTATATGTTCACACATCCAGGGACCAATCTTCTTTTTATGGGAGGGGAATTTGGACAATCTTCCGAATGGGATTTTCAAAACAGCTTAGATTGGCATCTTACCCAATACGATTTTCATTCTGGGATTCAGGAAGTGATAAAAGATTTGAACAAATTGTACAAATCAAACCCCGCCCTTTACGAAAAACAATTCAGCCCAGAAGGCTTTC
The DNA here is from genome assembly GCF_028282265.1 of Allomuricauda sp. Classification (GTDB taxonomy): domain Bacteria; phylum Bacteroidota; class Bacteroidia; order Flavobacteriales; family Flavobacteriaceae; genus Flagellimonas. The sequence goes on along the minus strand of NZ_JANQIH010000153.1, from coordinate 11,758 downwards.
AATGGATTGAGCATAATGACCATGAAAATTCGGTCATATCCTATATAAGAAGAGGACATGACTCTAAGGATGAGCTCATAATTGCCTGTAATTTTACACCCGTACCACGTGAAAACTATCGCGTGGGAGTCCCAAAATCAAAGCAATTGAAGCTACTTTTCAACAGTGACGATAAAAGATATTCTGGAGGCGGTATTGGCAAAAAAACCTTAAAACCGTCCAAAAAAGAATGGAATGGACATGAGCATTCAGTTTCAATGACACTTCCTCCTTTGGGCATTGTAGTCTACAAGTAAACTGCTATTTCTTGTAGATGAACAAGTTGTTCAAAACATCTTTTTCAATTCTCGTGCTAAAGTCTTTCTTTTGTCAGTCTCAATTAACCAGCGATGATTACTAATACAGAAATTGAAAGAAGGGGGAATCAGTACCCTAACCATATCGTTGATTTCAAGCACGAAAATGACAAGATCTATTTCACCACTCAAAATGGGGTGATACTGGAGATAACTATATTACGAGATAGTGCCGTACGTTTTAGATACGCTACTGAGCATGTTTTTGAACCTGATTTCTCTTATGCACTAAGCGATGATGTAAGTTTGGGATATAACGAGCTTACGGTTAAAGACGAAATTCCAGAATATGTTATAACGACCTCAAAAATCAAAGTGTATATCAACAAGTCGGATCTAAAAATCCAAATAGCCGACTTGGAAGATGAAATGATTTGCGAAGATGAAATAGGCTTTCACTGGGAAGAGAATTTTGACTACGGCGGCAATATTGTAAAAATGAGCAAGGTCTGCCATTCGGGCGAAAGCTACTACGGAATGGGTGACAAGGCTTCGCATACCAACCTTAAAGGAAAAAGGGTAAACAATTGGGTTACGGATTCCTATGCGTATGGCAAGGACCAGGAACCGTTGTACAAGGCAATTCCTTTTTATGTGGGACTTAAGGAAAACATAGCGTACGGGGTTTTCTTCGACAATTCCTTTAGCACCTACTTTGATTTTGCCAACGAAAAACGGAATGTGACCAGTTTTTGGGCAGATGGGGGAGAAATGAACTATTATTTCTTCTACGGACCCAAAATGAGCCAGGTTGTTGAAGCCTATACCGATTTGACCGGTGTTCCTGAACTTCCTCCCTTATGGGCGCTAGGATTTCATCAGTCCAAATGGAGTTATTATCCTGAAAAAAGGGTAAAGGAAATCGCATCTGCTTTCAGAAAACTGGAGATTCCTTGCGATGCCATTTACCTTGATATTGACTATATGGAGGGTTTTCGTTGCTTCACTTGGAACAACAGGCGTTTTCCCAATCCAAAGAAAATGATAACAGAATTGGAGCAAGATGGCTTCAAAACGGTTACCATGATTGACCCAGGCATCAAAATTGACCGTGATTATTGGGTATACCAACAGGCTATGGACAATGGGTTCTTCTGCCGGAGGGCCGATGGTCCCCATTTTAAGGGGAAGGTGTGGCCTGGGGAGTGTAAGTTTCCAGACTTCACAAATCCAGAAGTACGAGAATGGTGGGCCGGATTGTACAAAGAGATGATTTCCGATATGGGGGTTCATGGCGTATGGAACGATATGAACGAACCTGCTGTAATGGAAGTGCCCACGAAAACTGCCAATCTTGACGTACGACATGATTACGATGGCCACCCTTGCAGTCATCGAAAAGCCCATAACGTTTATGGGATGCAAATGGTAAGGGCGACTTATGATGGGGTCAAAAAGTATACTTTTCCTAAGAGGCCTTTCGTGTTGACACGAGCAGCCTATTCGGGGACCCAAAGGTTTTGTGCTACTTGGACAGGCGATAATGTCGCAACATGGGAACACCTTTGGATTGCCAATGTACAGATGCAACGCATGTGTATGAGTGGCTATTCATTTGTTGGGTCCGATATTGGTGGCTTTGCCGAGCAACCCAATGGTGAGCTTTTCGCCAGATGGATGCAATTGGCCATTTTCCATCCCTTCTGTCGCGTACACTCCAGTGGAGATCATGGAGATCAGGAGCCCTGGTCGTTTGGAGAGGAAATAACGGATATTGTAAGGAAGTTCATTGAACTAAGATACCAGCTGCTTCCTTACATCTATACCATGTTCTACAAATATGTGAAAAACGGACTTCCTATGCTCCAGTCTTTGGTTTTTTATGATCAGGAAGACACCCAAACACATTTTAGAACCGACGAGTTCCTTTTTGGGGAACAAATTTTGGTATGTCCCGTGCAGGAGCCGAACTCCAAAGGAAGAAGAATGTACTTCCCAAAAGGTAAGTGGTTCAACTACTGGAATGATGAAATTGTCGAGGGTGGAGTCGAGAAATGGGTTCCTGCGGATATAGATAAAATTCCAATTTTTATCAAACAGGGAGCCATGATACCAAAGTATCCTGTGCAGCAATATGTTGGGGAAAAGGATATTGAGGAGTTAAGCCTTGACGTCTACTACAAAGAGGGAAATGAAAACTCAAGTGTATATGAGGACCAACAGGATGGTTATGATTATAAAAAAGGAAGGTACAGTCTTCGTAAGTTCAGACTACGCGGAAAGAAAAATGAACTCATTATCCAACAGTTTAAGGATGGCGATTTCATAACACCCTATACAAAGTTCAGAATGACATTCCATGGGCTACCTTTCAAAATTGGCACTATTGAAATTGACAATGAAGTGGTTAACCCAAAGGACATCAAACTAAACGGCAATAATGTTATTGAAGTGAGCAAGGATTTTACCGAACTGCACTTAACTGGACAGTAATTTTTTGTAAATTTCTCTTGCTAAACACTATATATATTATGAGGAGGTTAATTCTATCTATATTGGTTTTTTTGGGCGTTGTTGCCTGTAAAACCAATCCGTTTACGGGGAAGAGTACCTTGAACTTTTACCCCAATAGCCAAATTTTTCCAATGGCTTTTGCCCAGTATGATCAGTTTTTAAATGAGAACAAGGTAGTTACAGGTACAGCTGAAGCCCAAATGATCACCAGAGTGGGTCAAAGAATTTCAGCTGCAGCTGAACGTTGGCTTAATGCCAACGGATATCCTGGGTATTTAAAGGATTATCAATGGGAGTACAAACTTGTCAATGACGAAACCGTGAATGCTTGGTGCATGCCAGGTGGCAAAATCGTTTTTTATACGGGTATTTTGCCCATTACCCAGGATGAGACTGGTATTGCCGTGGTCATGGGTCACGAGGTTGCGCATGCATTGGCTGATCATGGTGCCCAGCGTATGAGTGCCGGAATGTTACAGCAATTGGGTGCTGTGGCGGGCAATGTGGCCATACAAGACCCTGAAACAAGGAATATATTCAATCAGGCTTACGGAGTTGGGTCTCAAGTCGGGGTAATGTTGCCCTTTAGCAGAAGCCATGAAACGGAAGCTGATAGAATCGGATTACAAATTATGGCCATTGCGGGTTACAATCCCGATGAAGCAGCAAACTTATGGAGAAGGATGAAAGCAAACGCAGGGGGAGAAGCCCCACCCGAGTTTTTGAGCACCCATCCCTCAAGTGACACAAGAATCAGTAATCTTACCGCTTGGGCTCCTGACGCAAAGAAAGAGGCGGCCAAGTTCGGGGTTACCTCATTTAAATAATCAGTTTTGACCAACTTTGTTGCCATTAAGAACCTCTAGCATTCGACCAAGGTTCTTAATGGCATTTTTATTTAAAACCATATGGCACGAGTTCTCGCAATGAAAGGAAGTAAAAAGTTACTGAATGCTTGGGCTTTTTACGACTGGGCCAATTCGGTCTATAGCTTGGTCATATCCTCTGCGGTATTCCCTATTTTTTATGGGGCTCTTTTTAGGGTTGCCGAAATTGAGAAAGTGACCGTTTTTGGAGGTGAAATTGCAAGAGCGCCCTTAATCAGTTATGTTACCTCATTGGCGTTTGTTTTTATTGCCTTGGTTACGCCATTGGTCTCTGGTATTGCCGATTACATAGGGAACAAGAAGATTTTTTTGAAGTTCTTCTGCTATTTGGGGGCCCTATCCTGTATTGGTCTTTACTGGTTCTCCATTGAAAATATTTACTTTGGACTGATTTGCTACTTTTTTGGACTTGTAGGTTTTTGGGTAAGCTTCGCCATAAATAATTCATATTTGCCCGATATTGCTTTTCCAGACCAGCAAGATGGAATTAGCGCCAAAGGATTTTCATTGGGATATATTGGAAGTGTTATTCTCTTGGTTTTCAATCTCGCCATGGTTATGCAACCCGATACCTTCGGAATTACGGATAGTGGGGGCGAAGCAGCGGAAATTAAGGCCATGAAGTATTCCTTCATTTCCGTTGGCGTGTGGTGGATTTTGTTCAGCCAGTATACCTTTCGCCATCTACCAAAAGGATATAAGCGGGAAGGGGAACGCAAAAACATTGTTCTAAATGGTTTTCGGGAGTTAAGGTCCGTTTGGGCCGAGTTGGGAAATCAGACTAAACTTAAGCGCTATTTAGGGGCGTTTTTTGTCTACAGCATGGCGGTTCAGACCATAATGTTGATTGCAACCTATTTTGGGGAAGAAGAGATACAATGGGGTACGGATAGCGAGCGCACCACCGGACTTATCATAAGTATTTTGTTGATTCAAATTGTAGCCATAGCAGGTGCCACCTTAACTGCTAAGGCATCAACTGCTTTCGGAAACATCAAGACCCTTATCGTAATCAATGGTTTTTGGGTACTACTTTGTATCTATGCCTACTTTTTACAGACTCCCATGGATTTCTACATAGCGGCCGGATTGGTTGGTATTGTTATGGGAGGGATTCAAGCGCTATCACGTTCAACATATTCCAAATTTCTGCCTGATACTACCGATACGACATCTTTCTTTAGCTTTTATGATGTTGCTGAAAAAATCGGAATAGTCATAGGAACCTTTCTTTATGGCGCGGTAGCACAGATTACGGGCAGTATGCGAGACAGCACCATTTTCTTGGGATTATTCTTTGTTATTGGAATTGTTTTGCTAATGAGGGTGAGTAAGGTGAAATCCTGAATCTTCAAAAGAAAAAGCCCCTGCTCGCAAGCAAGGGCTTATCCCGTTTTCGATTGATGTGATTGTTTGGATTCTCAAACAAATATCTTAACCTCTGCTGATATCTCCGGAACCTGAACTTTTTGTGTCGATTTTCTTTGGATTACCGCGATAGCTAATATCTCCCGAACCAGAAACCCTAGCCTGAATACTCTGATTTGCGGTGACTTTGATATCCGCGGACCCAGAAACTGTGGCAGTAACAAACTCTGCATCAAGACCATAAGCTTTGATGTCGCCCGAACCGGAAACCTGAACATCCAAATCGGTGGTTTTTCCTTCCAAAGAAATATCTCCAGAGCCAGACATGGTAGCTTCAACACTATTGGCCTCAACCGATAAAACAATATCTCCTGAACCCGAAATACGGGTTTCAAATTCATCGGTTTTTATGGTGGTTCTGCCCACAACATCACCAGAACCAGATAAACCAACGTAATCAACCGACTCGATGGGAACGGTTACATTGATTCCTTTTCCCCAGTTCGATGGTCTTAGATTTACTCCTTTTTCAGCTTTGATGACCAATTTTCCGTCTTTGACTTCAGTTTTGATGTATTCCAAAAGGTTTGATTCTCCCTCAAGAGTGATTTCCCCTTCTTTTCCACCCACGATTTCAACATCGAACCAACCTGCAAGAGCTATGGCGTCGTATTCTCCTACTGAGCGTTCAATAGTGACAACATTGCCATTTCCTTTGATTCTTTTACCCCACTGGGCATTGGTGATTACCACTGTACAAAGTGCCAGACCTAAAGTGATTAACTTTTTCATGATTGTGTTTTTACTTGTTTTTTGATTTGAATTTAGTTTTTGTAAAATGTGATTCCCCCGTACTCGCTATCGATAAAAACGTTGTTTCCAGAGTTTTCTCTACCGTAATATCCTTTATAATATTTTTCGGATGACTTTTCTTTGCTGATATTGATTTCAAAATCATCTTTTCCACTTACGCCGGCATATTCGGTTGAAATTTCAAAATCAAAATGGTATTCAGGATTATATCCAATCTTTATCCCCGTGTAGTCTGTTTTTATACTGATATTACCAGCTTCGGGAGTCATTTCACTGATTTTCAATGAGCCATAATCTGATGTGACGGAAACATTTCCAGTAACGGCTCCTAGCTTTACCCCGATATAGTCGCCATTGCCTTTGATATTGTTTAGCTTTTCAACTCCCAATGAACCATAATCGCATGAGTACTCCAAGTTTTCCATTTCCTTGATTACGGCATTGGTATAATCGGCATTTACGATCAGGTTTCCTGCTTTTTCAATGGTGAACCCTGAGTAATCGGCGATAATTTGTCCGCTATTGATAAACTCAAAGTTAGATCGGGAGGTGTAATCAAACCTTAATTCGTTGTTACGTCCTCGAAGCTCACCGATATCCATTTTACCATAGTCACAATTGATTTTGGCATGGCCGTCAATCCGGTCCAAATAGATGTTTCCGTAGTCATTGCTTAGATTGACACTGTTTTTAACAGGAAGCTTAATGGTATAATTTACCTGAACATTGACATTTTTCTTTTTGTTCCACTTCCATCCCCAGCTGCTGTTGCGGTCTCCAAACATGGTTCTGGCCGACACCAAACTCGCACTGTTCTCAAAAGCAACATCTATTTCTTCCAAACGTTCTTGAACCCGTTCTTCGTTATTGCCGTTGGTTTTGATTTGTACCTCTATGACCACACGGTCTTCATTCCAGGAAGTCAGGTTCAAATTACCATAGCTGTTCTTCACTTTTAAAAGAGCGTCTGAGTTGACATTAAACTCTTTCTTTATGGTTTTTTCCTTGGTATACTTTCCTCCCAATTTACCGGTTCCCGAGAACATGGCCATCGGAACCAAAGCAAGGATTAGGAATACCTTTTTATATAGTAATGTTTTCATCATTGAATGCTTTTAAGTTTTTGATATTTTCAATATTGTCTAGAACCTCTTTTAAAAGGTCTATCCTGGTTTGGAAGTTGATAATCATCGCGTTCAAAATGATTTTACTGTCTCCTCCGTTTATAAGTTCCTGCTCAAGTGTGCTGTAATCACTCTCCAGTTTGTTCAACTGTGCTAGGGTATCATCGACCAACTTTGCAGTTTCGGGGGATTTGGCATCCCGAAGTTGTTGAACTTGCTGCTCTATCAGATTCGCAAAGTAAAACTCGGTTTCCGATACTTCGGGGGCGATTTCAACTACTTGCTGTTTAATGGAAGGTCTTGTATTAAAAACCTGCAGCCCAAGTACACAGAGCAATGCTATCGATGCTGCAATGGACAATGTTTTCCACCAGTTTGTTTTTTGCTGTTTTAGGGTTTTTACCCCTTTTGTTTGGTTTAGCTTTTCCAAAAATCGTTCTTGGTGCCCCAATGTGGGCTCTTCAAGGTCAAATGTTCCTTGTAGTCTTTCGAACAACTCTTCTAAATTATCCTTTTTCATAGTCAAGCATTTACGGTCAACTTTTTTCTGAGGCTCTCCTTCGCCCTTGAAATCGTAGTTCTGCAATTAGCATAACTGATATTCATGATTTCACTGATTTCTTCGTAATCGTACCCTTCAATTAAATGTAAGGTCAAAGAAACTCTGTAATTGTCTTTTAAACTTTTCATGGTCTCCATCACTTTTTGAGCCTTCAGTTCAGTATAACCATTATCATTTAACGCAACTTCATCATTATCTTCGACCTTGTACATTACGTCATCTAATTGAACAGATCGTGTTTTTTGTTGTTTCTTGTAATGATAGATACTGTTGTTGATCACTATTCGCTTCAACCATGCCCCGAAAGTGACATCTCCTTTAAAGGTTTGCAGTTTCGTAAACGCGTTCAAAAACGATTCCTGCATTACATCCTCTGCTTCGGCGGAATCCTTTACAATTCTAAATGCTGTATTGTACATGGCTTTATAGTATCGATTGTAAATTTCCATTTGCGCAGTTGACTTTCCTTCTAGGCACGCTTTCAGCAGTGCATCAGTATGTTCATTTTGGTGGCTCAAAAAATGAATGGTTTTGCTCTAAAGATGATTTAACATTTCGAATGTTACACTTTTTTAAATTTTTTAAAAGTCCAATGGCACAAGAATTGCCTCAATAGGGTAGAAAAGTAGGTGCTGAACCCTTAAAATTACTATATATCAGCGTTTTTGACCTGGGAAGTGCCTACGAATGATAGAAAATGTTTTGTCAAAAATGACAAAATGTCTGAAAAAGAATATATGGGAGAAATCAAGATATCAACTTTTGGCAGCTTTTCACTTCAAGGTTTGGACGAGGAAGCGGAACTTATTCCTCTGTTGACACCAGAGGATGAGGAGGAAATGAACCGTGAGGATTTACCGGAAACCCTGCCCATACTTCCTTTACGGAATACGGTACTTTTTCCTGGTGTGGTAATTCCAATTACGGCAGGAAGGGATAAATCCATAAATCTTATCAAGGATGCCAACAATGGCAGTAAAACCATTGGGGTGGTTTCCCAAAAGGATGAAGAAGTGGAAAACCCAGGGGTTAAGGACATCAATCGATTGGGAACCGTAGCTAGAATTTTAAGGGTGTTGCAAATGCCCGATGGTAATACAACGGTTATCATACAGGGGAAAAAGCGATTTGAAATTGATTCGGTAGTTACCGAGATGCCCTATATGACGGCCACGGTGAAAGAAACCATTGAAAATCGACCTGACGAGAAAAGCGAAGAGTTCAAAGCGATTATTGAATCTATCAAGGAACTTGCTTTCAAAATCATCAAAGACAATCCCAATATTCCCACGGAAGCTACTTTCGCCATCAGGAATATTCAAAGCAATTCTTTTTTGATAAATTTTGTTTCCTCGAATCTCAATCTCAATGTTGAGGAGAAGCAAACACTTTTAGAAATAGGCGATTTAAAGGAACGTGCATTGATGACCTTGAAGTACATGAACATGGAACTTCAAAAGCTGGAACTTCGTAATGATATTCAGTCAAAGGTTCGTAGTGATATGGACCAACAACAGCGAGAGTACTTTTTGCATCAGCAGATGAAGACCATCCAGGAAGAACTTGGGGGCTTATCCTACGAGGAGGAAGTTGAGGAAATGCGGGTTAGGGCCAAGAAGAAAAAATGGAGTAAAAAGGTTTCGGAGCATTTTGAGCGGGAATTGGCCAAAATGCAACGAATGAATCCACAGGTTGCCGAGTATTCCATTCAGCGAAACTACCTGGACCTTATATTGGATTTGCCTTGGAACCAATATTCCAAGGATAAGTTCGATTTAAAAAGGGCCCAACAGATTCTCGATAGAGATCACTACGGTCTTGAAGATGTGAAAAGAAGGATTATCGAGTATTTGGCAGTTCTCAAGCTCCGTAACGATATGAAATCGCCTATTCTGTGTCTATTTGGCCCTCCTGGGGTGGGCAAGACCTCCCTGGGTAAATCGGTGGCTGAGGCATTGGGCCGTGAGTATGTTCGCATGTCTTTGGGTGGGCTCAGGGATGAGGCAGAAATCAGAGGCCACCGAAAGACCTATATTGGAGCAATGCCCGGTAGAATCATTCAGAGCCTTAAAAAAGCGGGGACTTCGAACCCGGTCTTTATTCTGGATGAGATAGACAAACTTTCAAATAGCCATCAGGGAGATCCTTCTTCCGCTATGTTGGAGGTGTTGGACCCGGAGCAAAACAACGAATTCCATGATAATTTCTTGGAAATGGGCTACGACCTTTCCAAAGTCATGTTTATAGCTACTGCAAACAATCTTGGAACCATTCAACCCGCACTAAGGGACAGAATGGAAATCATAAATGTTACGGGCTATACCATTGAAGAAAAAGTGGAGATTGCCAAAAGACATTTGTTACCCAAACAATTAAAGGAACACGGGCTATCTTCCAAAGACCTTAAAATTGGAAAACGTCAGTTGGAAAAGATTGTAGAAGGATACACACGTGAGTCAGGCGTTCGCGGTCTTGAAAAACAGCTGGCTAAAATGGTACGATATGCTGCCAAATCCATTGCTATTGAAGAAGAATACAACATCAAGGTAAGCAACGAAGATGTGGAGAAAATCCTTGGTCCTGCCCGATTGGAACGGGATAAGTACGAAAACATTGATGTTGCTGGAGTGGTTACTGGACTTGCTTGGACGAGTGTAGGTGGAGATATTCTTTTTATAGAGTCCATTCTGTCCAAAGGAAAAGGTAATTTGAATATTACCGGAAACTTGGGCAAAGTAATGAAGGAATCTGCTACCATTGCTATGGAATACATCAAGTCGAATGCCGAAACTTTTGGCATTGACCCTAATATTATGGACAAATACAATGTTCATATCCACGTTCCTGAAGGGGCGACACCTAAAGACGGACCTAGTGCAGGTATTACCATGCTCACCTCTTTGGTGTCGTTATTCACCCAAAAGAAGGTGAAGAAGAGCTTGGCCATGACGGGAGAGATTACCTTGCGTGGTAAGGTTTTGCCAGTGGGCGGTATCAAAGAGAAGATATTGGCTGCAAGAAGAGCTCGCATTAAGGAAATTATACTTTGCGAGGAAAACCGTAAAGATGTTGAGGAAATCAAACAGGATTATCTCAAGGGCTTGACGTTTCACTACGTAACCGATATGAGCGAGGTTATCGATATTGCCATTACCGATAGAAGGGTGAAAAACGCGAAGGTGCTTTAGGATTTCTCTGTTTTTAGAAGTTTCCCCATTTGATTGCCCAATTCTAGGTATTTTTAACCCATGCGGAAAATAATCATTGCCATAGATGGATATTCCTCTACTGGAAAGAGCACGGTGGCCAAAAAGTTGGCCAATGCCTTGGACTATGTTTATGTGGACACAGGTGCTATGTACCGTGCCGTCACTTTGTATGGGCTGAACCATGGGTTTGTTCAGGACTCCCTTGATACGAAAGCCTTGATTGAGGCATTGCCCGAAATAGAACTAAAGTTCAAGCCAAACCAAAGCTTGGGGAAATCAGAAATGTACCTCAATGGAAAAAATGTGGAAAAGGAAATTCGGGATATGAAAGTTTCCGAAAATGTGAGCCAAGTAGCAGCAGTGGAGGAGGTAAGGGAAAAATTGGTTGAACTACAACAGGCCATGGGCGATGAAAAGGGAATTGTAATGGATGGCCGGGATATAGGCACCGTGGTTTTTCCAGAGGCTGAGCTAAAGATTTTTATGACTGCCTCCCCCGAAACCAGGGCCCATCGGAGGTATAAGGAACTGCTCGACAGAGGCGATGAGGTAACTTTTGAACGAGTACTGAAAAATGTAAAAGCACGTGATTATATTGATTCAACTAGAAGCGTTTCACCTTTGCAGCGTGCCGAAGATGCCATAAAAATAGATAATAGTGATATGGGGCAGGAAGAGCAGTTTGAACGTATTTACAATTTTGCCCAGCGGATTATACAGCAGGATTAAAAGGAAGATGTTTTGGGTTAAGTTCTTAAAAGGTTACAACATTCAACCATTTTAAAAGATACATCACCAAAAAAGTACCCGCAGTGCTAACAAAAATTGAACTTTGCCAATAATACACTTTATTTCCCCAAGGCTTTAACCAGTTTTTACCAAACTTTTTTATGACATAAACCTTAAGGCTTTTACGGCAAAGAAAGTTCAATACCGTAAAAACTACCAGTGCGATTACAACCAACAAAATTTTTTCCATTTTTTG
>NZ_JANQIH010000083.1 GCF_028282265.1 Allomuricauda sp. | reverse complement strand
ACGTCTATCCTCCCCCCAAAGGAGTTTGTTACGAAGGGTTTTTAAAAAGCTTTCTGATTTATAGACTATCATTTTAATGGTAAAGTTTGCCTTCCTGATTCGGATTTCCTTTCCATTAGGGATACTGGCAATTCGGGAATCCAACGAAATCAAATGGTTTTCTTCCCTACCCGATACCTTTAATCTTATCTCAGTATCATCGGAAATCACCAATGGCCTGGCATTCAGGTTATGGGGTGCAATGGGTGTCAAAACCAAGGACTTGGCATTTGGCGCAATAACCGGCCCGCCACAACTCAGTGAATATCCCGTAGAGCCTGTAGGCGTGGACACAATCAATCCATCTGCCCAATATGAGGTAAGGTATTCCTCGTTCAAATGGGTCTCTACCGTAATCATTGATGTGGTATCTTTTCGACTTACCGTGATTTCATTAAGTGCGAAGTTGAGGTTTTCAAACTTTTCTAAACCTAAAGTTGGTGACACTTCAACCAAGCTTCTCTCCTCAATTTTAAATGACCCTTGCAAAAACTCCGTGACTACCCTTCTAACTTCTTCCTTTTTAAACGTTGACAGAAAGCCTAATCTTCCCGTATTGATTCCAACAATTGGGATACCAAAGTCTTTAATATAAGTGACGGCCCTTAGCATTGTACCATCTCCCCCAAAGCTTATGAACATATCGAACGTATCATCAAGTCCCGTTGATTGGGTGAACTGCCCTAAATCCGTTGATATCGTCAAATCTTTTAATAGTTGTAGAAACTGTTTTTCAATAAAGACCTTTGCTTTGACGCGTTCAAGTTCATCAAGCAATTCCTCCACGCAAGCTTTATCTTGCTCGAGCAAAGTTTGACCGTAAATAGCAACTTTCATACTATACGTTGAGGTATTTTTCGAGGTACTCCGAGCGCTGTTTCAAATCCTCTATGAACTGATCATCGCCGTTGCCAAAGACAATACTGTAGTTGTACCTTCTAAAGGTTTGGGCCACTTCGTTGAGATTGAGGGTGCCCACCTTCAAGGTAATCTGTATTACATCGTTCTGGGAATCTGAGATAAAGGCACCTAAAAGACGTGCGTTATTGCTTTCAACGATTTGTGCAATTTCACTGAAAGAATAATCCTTTATTCCAACTGAAACCACTAATATGCCGCCTGGTTCTTTAAAGAAAGGCGTATCAATAAATTGCGCGACCACATCTCCAAGATCATAATAGCCAATTATGACCTTGTTGTCATCTAAAACCGGAAGAATATTTGCCTCATTTCGAGCGAACATTTCCAACACGTCCATCCACGAAGTTTCTTTGGTGACAAAAAAAGTTGCCATCTCAAACCTAAAATCCTCGATTTTTTTGTGAGGTTCAAAACATGGAAGGTCATTTTCTGAAAGAACCCCCAAATATTCCCCATTTTCGGTAACCCCGACATGCGAGAAGGTGGTTTCCTCAAAAAACGGGATTACATCTTTCAAAGTTTCCGAAACTTCAAAAACAGGAACCGAAGAAATGATTTGTTCTTGAATTTGCATGATCATTGTCTTAAACGCAAAATACTAATTTTAAATCGCAAAAGGCGTGCCTAATTCTTAATTTTGTCGGGCAAAATTTATATAGATGACAAAGCTAAGCGTAAATATTAACAAGCTGGCGACTTTAAGAAATTCTAGAGGCGGCAACGTCCCCAACCTCATAGAATCTGCAAAAAATATTGAATCTTTTGGTGCTCAAGGTATTACCATACACCCTAGACCCGATGAACGACATATTCGGTATCAAGATGCCCGCGATTTAAAGGATGTTGTTACCACGGAGTTCAATATCGAGGGTAACCCGGTAGCCAAGTTCATTAATCTGGTCCTTGAGGTAAAACCGACACAAGTTACATTGGTTCCTGACGCAGAGGATGCCATTACGTCTAATGCTGGGTGGGATACCATAAAGCACAAAAACTTTTTGATTGACGTTATCCAAACGTTCAAGTCCGCAGGAATACGCACTTCCATATTCGTGGATCCTCACACCAAAATGGTCGAAGGTGCTGCCAAGGTCGGAACAGATCGTATTGAATTGTACACTGAGAATTTTGCAAAACAATTTGCCGTAGGCAAGAAAAATGAAAGCATCAAACCTTATATGGAAGCATCCAAAGTCGCTGAGGAAATTGGGCTCGGGGTGAATGCGGGTCATGACCTTAATTTGGAAAATGTGAAATTCTTCAAAGAAAATATCCCTAATCTATTGGAGGTTTCCATTGGCCATGCCCTAATTTGTGAATCAATTTACATGGGCATCGAAAATGTGGTCAACATGTACTTACACAGATTGAAATAATGGAAATACTACATTCAAGAATTCTAGGCGAAGGAAGACCTTTGTTGATTCTACATGGGTTTCTTGGCATGTCTGACAATTGGAAGACACTCGGTAACCAATATGCCCAAAATGGATTTCAAGTTCATTTGGTGGACCAAAGAAACCACGGTAAAAGTTTTCATACCCCAGATTTCGACTATGAGCTTATGAGCTCAGATGTTTTGAGATACATGGATCACCATCAAATTGATTCAGGGAATATAATAGGACATTCCATGGGGGGAAAGACGGCAATGCAGTTTGCCGTTACCCAGGCCGAAAGATTGGAGCATTTGGTAGTTGCAGACATTTCTCCAAAATATTATCCCGCCCATCATCAACCTATTATCGATGCATTACTAAAACTTGATTTTGATTCCATTTCGAGCAGAAAAGAAGCCGATGAGCTGCTTTCCCAAGAGTTGGCAGACTTCGGGATTCGTCAATTCCTACTAAAAAATCTCTACTGGGAAGAACAGGGAAAATTAGGATTTCGCTTCAATCTAGAGGTTTTGAAGAACAAAATGGAAGAAATTGGTGACAACATTCCCCCTAACTCTTCCTATGACGGCCCAACCTTATTTCTTCGCGGTGATCGTTCGGAATATATAATGCCAAGTGACTTCGGTGAAATCAAAAAACACTTCCCGAATACTGATATAGAAACCATTGAAAATGCGGGGCATTGGCTGCATGCCGAGAATCCAACGCAGTTCTTTGAAAAATCACTTGATTTTCTAAATTCCTAAAATTCGGCTCTTTTTATTATGCATGCATAATTTTTTTGGGCAATTAATTGTCTGTATAACAAATTTCACCTAGATTTGGTTAATACTGGTTTAACGCTATGTTTAACTTAAACTAACTCAAATTAATTTATAATATGAAAAAGCTTTATGCCCTACTCCCCTTCTTAGGGTTATTGTTTATTGCGTGTGAAGATGATGACACCCAAGTCACTCCCGACCCTGATCCAGACCCGATTGTTTTTACGGCGGGTTCAGCAGATTTCAGCAATTATGTTGCCGTTGGAAATTCGTTGACAGCAGGGTTCTCTGACAATGCCCTGTTCATTGCTGGGCAGGAAGCTTCCTTCCCAAACATGTTGGCTTCCAACTTCGCTTTGGTCGGAGGCGGCTCCTTCGGAATACCCTTTATGGCCGATAATCTGGGAGGGGCTACTCTTCAAGGAAACCCAGTTGCAGGAAATAGATTGATTTTGGCTTTTTTACCTGATGGTCCTGCACCAGTCCCGGTAGACGGAGTCGGAACAACCGAAATATCCAATAAGCTTGCAGGGCCTTTTAACAATATGGGAGTACCGGGAGCAAAAAGTTACGAACTCCTAGCACCTGGATACGGAAGTGTTGCAGGAGTAGCCTTAGGTACAGCCAATCCCTACTTTGCCCGTTTTTCCTCTTCGGAAGCTGCAACGGTAATAGGTGACGCAGCGGCACAAAACGCTACTTTCTTTACGCTTTGGGCTGGAGCCAACGATATTTTGCTTTATGCAACCAATGGAGGCTCTGGGGTTGACCAAACAGGCAATCTTGATCCAACGACTTATGGTCGAAACGATATTACCGACCCTAATGTGCTCGCCGCGGCCCTTGACGGAATGCTACAAGCATTGACAGCCAATGGTGCCGATGGCGCGATTGCCAATCTTCCCAACGTAACCGATATTCCTTTTTTCAATGCTGTTCCTTATAATCCGGTTCCATTGGACGAAGCCACCGCAGCACTTTTAAATGGTTCCTATGCCGCTTACAATGCTGGTGTGGAGGGCGCATTGAACTTTCTTGTTAGCCAAATGCAATTAACTCAAGATGAAGCAGATCTGGAAATTGCTAGAAGAACTATCTCATTTGCCGCAGGTGATACAAATGCAGTTGTCTTATTAGACGAGGACTTAACTGATTTGACTGGTATTAATCCGGCGTTAATCAATATGAGGCAATCTACCCCTGAAGACCTTTTGGTTTTGACCTCTCGTACTTTCATAGGAAGCTTGGCCAATGAAGCAGACCCGACATCCATAAACGGAGTTGCTATTCCGTTAGCCGACCAATGGGTATTGACTCCTGAAGAACAAACGGCTGTGGAAACCGCACTAGCTGCATATAACCAGACCATAGCCGGTTTAGCAACGGCCTATGATTTGGCATTAGTGGATGCCAATGGTTTATTGGCGGAATTGAATGCCAATGGTCTTCCCCAGACCGACGGAAGTGTTGTTACATCGACCTTCGCAACAGGAGGAGGATTTTCATTGGATGGTGTTCATCCGGCGCCTAGGGGCTATGCCATTTTGGCCAATGCATTTATAGATGCAATCAATGAAAAATATGGGTCCAACCTCCCCGGAGTGGAGCCTTTGGAATTTACCGGGCTTTACATCGATTGATGATTTTAAAAATTCATACCTTAAAGGCACCGCTAGTCGGTGCTTTTTTTATTAACCTAATCTAGAAAACATGAATCTCATAATACGCCTTTTGATTAATGCTTTGGCAGTGATCATCTTATCCTATGCCCTGCCAGGAGTCGGAGTTGATTCCTTTGTAACTGCGCTCATTGTTGCCGTGGTCCTGAGCATTCTGAACTTTTTGGTAAAGCCAATCTTGATCATACTTACCTTACCCGTAACCATTGTGACACTTGGCCTCTTTTTGCTTATCATTAACGCCATTATCATACTTTTGGCGGCACATTTCGTTTCAGGCTTTTATGTTTCCAGCATTTGGTGGGCTGTTCTTTTCAGTATTTTATTATCGCTCCTGCAATCCATTTTACAGTCTATTCTTACCAAAGACAAAAAGAAATGATAAACTTTGGTTTAGGGCATCCCAAAAGTTGCTGACAATGAGAAAATAGCTTACTTTTGCCTCCCATTTTTCAATAGTAAATCAAGGTAGCAAGATGAACATCACAAAAGAGCAGATTGACGAACTAAATGCAGTAGTAAAGGTTGCCATCACCAAGGACGATTATCAAGAAAAAGTTGATAAAATTCTGAAGGATTACAGAAAACAAGCTAACATACCTGGCTTCCGAAAAGGACAAGTTCCTTTAGGATTGATAAAAAAACAGTACGGAAAATCTGTTTTGGTGGATGAGGTGAACAAGTTATTACAAGATAACCTCAACAAATATCTGACAGAGGAAAAATTGGATGTTTTGGGAAACCCGCTTCCCAAACAAAAAGAAGATTTCGACTGGGATAACGATACGCTCGATTTCGAATTCGAACTAGGTCTTGCCCCCAATTTTGATGTTCAGGTAAAGACAAAAAAAGCCATTACGCATTACAAGATTGTCGCTGACAAAAAAATGATCGATGAGCAGGTTGAGCGCATTCAAAAGCAATATGGAAAATTGGTTTCGAGTGCAGAAGTAGGAAGCAAGGACGAAGTGACCGGAACTTTCAAAAATGAAGACGAGGAAATCGACAATAAAACCACCTTGGAAGTTTCTAAAATAAAAAGTAAAAAAGCTCTTAACGCCTTATTGGGAAAGAAAGCTGGTGAAGAGGTAAGCTTAAGTACCAAAGGGCTTTTCAAAGAAGACTATTTACTATCTGGCGCTTTGGGAATTGATAGGGAAAAGGCTGAGAAACTCAATGTTGATGTCACTTTTACCATTGAAGAAATAAATGAGAGACAGCTGGCCACTCTTGACCAAGAACTATTTAACAAGTTGTTTGGTGAAGACAATGTAAAATCTGAAAAAGAACTTAGGGACAGAATTAAAGAAGATTCTGAAAAGCAATTTGAGCAGCAATCCGATCAGAAATTACTGAATGATATTACCGAGAGGCTGATTGAAAGCACAAAGTTTGAACTTCCTGCCGAATTTTTGAAAAAATGGATTCAAGTAAGTGGTGAAAACCCATTGAGCGACGATGAAGCTTCTGAAGAATATGAAAAATCGGAAAAAGGACTTCGATATCAATTGATAGAAGGGAAAATCATCAAAGACCATAATCTTCAGGTTCAACTTGAGGAACTAAAAGAATTCGCCAAAGGTTTCATTAAATCCCAAATGGCTCAATATGGCCATATGGACCCCAAGGAAGAAGAATTGGAGAACATTGCTACAAGGGTATTGGGTAACCAAGATGAAGTAAAAAGACTCTCCGAGCAATTGATGAGCCAAAAACTTTTGAATTTATATAAGGAGAAAGGGAATTTGAAGGTTAAGGAAGTCTCTTACGACAACTTTATCAAGGAAGCTTACAGCTAAGTTTTGTCTCAAAGAAATTAAGTATCTTTACAGTGCCGAAAAACGTGGTTTTCGGCACCTTTTTTTTAAGCTTAATTGAACAAAATCCTATGGATTACGGAAAAGAATTCGAAAAATATGCAACCCAACACTACGGGATAAACAGTATGTACTACGATAAAATTATCAGTAGTATGTACCCCGTGAATATGACCCCCAATATCATTGAGGAACGACAGCTCAATGCCATAGCCATGGACGTCTTTTCCCGATTAATGATGGACCGAATCATCTTTATGGGAACGGGCATCAATGATCAAGTGGCAAATATTGTGCAGGCCCAATTATTGTTTTTGGAAAGTGCCGATGCTTCAAAAGATATCCAAATCTATATTAATTCCCCGGGAGGTAGTGTTTATGCCGGTTTAGGCATATATGACACAATGCAGTTTATAAAACCGGACGTAGCCACCATATGCACAGGAATTGCCGCTTCCATGGCCGCTATTCTTTTATGTGCAGGCGAAAAAGGCAAAAGAAGTGGCCTTACACATTCAAGGGTAATGATTCACCAACCTTTGTCAGGAGCACAAGGACAGGCGAGCGATATTGAAATAGCTGCCAAAGAGGTCCTTAAAATAAAAGATGAACTTTATCAAATAATCGCAAATCACTCCGGACAATCCTTTGACAAAGTGTATGAGGACAGTGATCGTGATTTCTGGATGAAAGCACCGGAAGCGCTTGAGTACGGGATGATTGACGAAGTTCTGGCAAGGGAAAAGTAGGTGACCCACCCTTTTAGCAAAAAAATAGTTAAATGCCGTATTAAAATCTCCTTTTTTTACGTTATTGTAAGTTGAACCTCAACGGTTAATATGGCCAAAGAAAACTTAGAGTGCTCATTCTGCGGAAGAAAAAAACCAGAAACCAATCTTTTGATTGCAGGTCTGGATGCACATATCTGTGATCGATGCATAGAACAGGCTTATAGTATTGTTACTGAGGAATCCAAACAGTCGAAAAACCAAGACCTTTCCGCAGAGCTTATCCTAAAAAAGCCAATGGAAATCAGGGATTTTCTTGACACTTTCGTTATCGGACAAGAGCGCACTAAGAAGGTCATGTCTGTAGCGGTATACAATCACTACAAAAGACTTTTACAACCCAAAAACAATGATGACGGGGTTGAAATCCAAAAAAGTAACATTGTGATGGTGGGCCAGACAGGTACGGGAAAAACCTTGATTGCCAAGACCATTGCAAGAATGCTCAATGTTCCTTTAGCCATTGTTGACGCTACCGTACTTACCGAAGCGGGTTACGTCGGTGAAGATGTTGAGAGTATTTTAACGCGTTTACTCCAAGCGGCAGACTACAATTTGGAAAAAGCGGAGAGAGGGATTGTCTTCATCGACGAGATTGACAAAATCGCACGAAAAAGTGATAACCCGTCCATTACCCGTGATGTTTCAGGTGAGGGAGTACAACAAGGTCTTCTCAA
The DNA here is from genome assembly GCF_028282265.1 of Allomuricauda sp. GTDB lineage: Bacteria > Bacteroidota > Bacteroidia > Flavobacteriales > Flavobacteriaceae > Flagellimonas. The sequence continues at coordinate 19,273 of NZ_JANQIH010000083.1, read as the reverse complement.
GTTATTGGAAGGAACGGTTGTCAACGTGCCTCCAAAAGGTGGACGAAAACATCCCGACCAAAAATTTATTGAGGTCAATACAGAAAATATCCTTTTCGTTGCCGGCGGTGCTTTTGATGGTATAGAGCGCATCATTACCAAAAGATTGAACATGCAAGCTGTAGGTTACAGCGCTTCCAAAGCTGAGGATAATCTTGACAGCGAAAATATCTTGCAGTACATAATTCCCAGAGACTTGAAGGAATTCGGATTGATTCCGGAAATTATTGGTAGACTTCCTGTTTTGACCCATATGAATCCGTTGGACGCCAAAACACTAAGGGCCATCCTCACCGAACCTAAAAATGCAATCATCAAACAATATGAGAAGTTGTTTGCTATGGATGGTATTACCTTCAGTATTACCGAACAAGCCTTGAGTTATATTGTTGAAAAGGCGGTGGAATACAAATTAGGGGCCAGGGGACTTCGTTCTCTATGTGAAGCAGTATTTACCGATGCTATGTTTGTACTTCCAAGTAGTGAAGAAAAAGAGTTCAAGGTGACCAAAGCTTATGCGGAAGAAAAATTATCGCACGAGACCATCAAAAAACTAAAAGCTGTTTCTTAGAGCTTCACGGAAGCATCCGTTACTTTCTGCAATAGTTTAAGACACACATCCGAAATGATTTTTTCATCGGAATATAGTTCGTGACCAAAGCCTAATACAATCTCTGGTTTTACACCTACTTCCTTGGACCACTTCATCCCGGGTTTAAACTCATCGCATTCCCCAAAAACCAGACGTAAAGGCATCTCAGGTTTTTCTTCTTCAAATCTGATTCGAGTTGGAGAGATTGCCGTGAGGGATTTCATTGCCAGACCCTTTAAAGCGGCTTTCCAAGCAATGGTTCCTCCCGTACTAAAGGCCAAATAATGGCAAGGCTCGGTTTCCTTTTTTAAGAGATGTGCCACAGCTGTATCTATCCCCCCTTCAACGAACGCCTTATGTATGTTTTCCTCAGAGGACACTGCAACATCCACGTTTCCAAGTTGTTGGGAATCGTAAAACACGATATCGTAATACTGCTGTAGGTATCCAAAATAAGAGGTTATCCAAAGTCCTCTTTTTACACCCCACATATCTGAAAGTACAACGAGTTTTTCTGCCATTGTTTGTTTAGTTATTTGCCTGTTCAATGATTTGGAACGGGAATTTCATGAGAAAAACTCAAAAAATGGCAATTAATTGTTCATCTGAAGCAATTCTTCGATGTAAGTTCTTTCATTGGACAATCTGGGAATCTTGTGTTGCCCTCCTAATTTGTCTTTGGAAGCTAACCAATCGCGGAATAAATTCTTACGACCCATGTGCACTTTTGGCATTTTGAGGGTCATGTTGTTATAACGTTTTGCTTCGTAGTCAGAATTCAATGATTTCAGGGCATTATCAAGAAATTCAGTAAAATATGCGATATCATTTGGCGGTTTTCTAAACTCAATGATCCATTCGTGCCCCCCTTTTTCTGAACCATTCATGAAGATGGGAGCGGCGGTGTAATCCATGATTTCCGCGCTGGTTTTCATGCAGATTTGCTTTAAAGCCTGTTCTGCATTTTCTATAATGAGCTCTTCACCAAACGCATTGATGTGATGTTTTGTTCTACCCGTAATGCGAATGCGATATGGATTTTTCGAAGTAAAACGGACAGTATCACCAATTTTGTAGCGCCAAAGTCCAGCATTCGTACTTATGACCATGGCATAGTTAACCCCAATCTCAACTTCCCACAGAGGAATCGCATCTTGCCCCTTTCTTTCAGAATCCATAGGGATGAACTCATAAAAAATGCCATAATCCAACATTAATAAAAGCTCTTCCGAATCATTCCGATCTTGAATGGCAAAAAAACCTTCGGAGGCATTGTAGGTTTCGTAATAGTTGAAATTCTCTCGAGGCAAAAGCTTTTTGAACTGATCCCGATAAGGTGCAAAGCTGACACCTCCATGAAAATATGCCTCCAAATTTTCCCAAACCTGAAATAAATGTTCAGACCCAGTACGTTCCAAAACGTCGTTGAGCAATACCAACATCCATGAAGGAACACCGGCCAGACTGGTCACATTTTCAGTAAGGCTTTCTTGAATAATGGCCTCCAATTTTGAATCCCATTCACCCATAAGGGAAACCTTGCTGCTGGGTGTACTGCTAAACTCGGCCCATAAAGGCATGTTATCGATTAAAATAGCCGACAAATCACCAAAAAAGGTACCATTGTCCTCATAAAGCTCCTTACTTCCGCCTAAACGAAGACTTTTTCCCGTAAAAAGTTGTGAATTTTCGTTATTGTTCAAATAGAGACAAAGTAGGTCCTTGCTCGATTTGTAATGACAATCCTCCAGTGCCTCTGTACTAACGGGAATAAACTTGCTCTTTGCATTTGTGGTTCCACTGCTCTTGGCAAACCATTTAATATGTGTTGGCCAAAAAAGATTTTGCTCTCCCCTTCGGGTTCTTTCTATAAGGTCGGCAATATCCTCATAATTTACTAGAGGAACCCTTTCACGAAACGTATCATATCCCAGTCTATCGCCAAATCCGTATTGTCTGCCAAGTACCGTATCTTTTGAAAAATCTACCAAATAGGAAAGAACCTCACTTTGAACATCTAAAGGATACTTTAAAAAAAGCTCTATCTGGTGATATCGCTTACGAAGTAACCATGAGGCTATGGAGTTGAATAATGGTATTGGCATTTTAGGTATCTTTAACCCACTTTAAGTAGGTGTAAAAGCTAAAATAGGGCATCTGCTTTTCATTTTCAAATTGAACAAACTCAACAATTCTATTATGCTCTACGAAGGGGTATTGCGGAAAATGCAAACGGAACTTGGTAATCCCATCCAATATTTCCTGGTTTTCGAAGATGATTTCTTGAATATGAACCAAGCATTGAACAAATCAATGAAAATTGAATTTATCAAATATCAATGCTTGAACTGTGGAGAGAACCTACCGATTTATAGGCAAGGTTTCTGCAAAACCTGTTTTTATGATACACCAGCGGCAGGAGAATGGATAATGAGACCTGAATTGAGCACTGCCCATTTGGATAAGGAAGATAGGGACCTCGAATATGAAAAAAGAGTTCAGTTACAGCCGCATATTGTGTACTTGGCCAATTCAAGTAATGTAAAAGTTGGGGTAACCCGAAAAACGCAGGTACCTACACGCTGGATTGATCAAGGGGCACACGAGGCCATAGAAATTGCGGAAGTCCCCAATCGTTACCTTGCCGGCATTACCGAAGTAGCCCTTAAAGAGCATGTTAGCGACAAAACCAGCTGGCAAAAAATGTTGACCAATAGGCTCCAAGATGTAGATTTGGTTGAATGGCGTGAGCGACTAAAGAATAACATTCCTGAAGAGGCAAAAGAATACTTTTTAGAGAGCAATGGCGAAACATCATTGGAATTCCCCGTATTGCAATACCCTGAAAAAGTAAAGAGCCTCAATCTTGATAAATCCCAAAGCTATTCAGGGGTTTTAAAAGGAATTAAAGGACAATATCTCATCTTTGAGGATAACACAGTTTTTAACGTTCGAGGGCATGAAGGATATTATGTGGGAATCAATATCAATTGACCATAACCCGACCGACTAGCCTAACTCAATTCTGAACCGTATCTTTTTTCTTTTTTCCCAATAAACCGCCCAAAATCGACTTTGCCGTATTCTTTACAGGGTCTTCGGTGGTTTGGGTCGAATCAGTTGCTTGTTCATTTTTACCTCCCAAAAGGGAACCGATAACTTCTTTTGCGGTAGATTTATCTGAAGCTGTAGAATCTTGACTGTTGGATTTAAAGACGTTGGAAATTAAATCCTCGGCCGAATCCTTTCCTTTGTTCAGTAATTTTTGTTTCTGAATCTCTACCAACTGATTGGTAAGCTTGGAAACCCCTGATTTAAGGTCTGTACTTACGGAAGGATTCGTATAGCTCCCCCCAATATTGGCGACCACCGGAATGGTAACGTTCTCCAAGTCGGAATCGTCCATCCTGGCAATTAAACTGTTCACTTCACTTCCCAAATACTTGGCAGGAACATCTAAAGTGGCCTTATAATCCAATTGTTTGTCAAAACTATGTCCGCCTGTAACATTGACAGCGATATCCTTATAATTCACGGTAAAAGGTTTTACCGAAACCAAACCGTATTCGAAATTAAGTACGGTCTTTAGGTCGCTTAGGTTCAAGTCTTCGACATTCAGAAAATTCATTTGTCCGCTAAAGGCCGAAAGAAGCGGCGCATTTTCAGCCTTGCCCTGTGTTGATAAAAGCTCGGCCAAAACATTTCCTGAAATCGTGGCCAAATTGGGTGTGAAATCATCCTTTAAGTTCCCAGAAATTTTAATATCTGAATTGAGTTTTCCTTGTAAAGCATTAGCAATAGGCGCCACCGCTTTGAATAAATCCAATGCCTGAAACGACTCCCCAATATTAAAGTTGTTCATTCCAAGGTTCATGTCGAATGTCGGGGTATCCTCTTTTGTTGAAACCGAACCCTGAAGACCCAAAGTGCCTCCCAGCAGATTGGACTGAAATCCATCCAAGGTGACCGTCTCATCCTTAATGACCATGGTTCCCTGAACATTCTTAAGACTCAAATTGTCGTACAGCACGGTATTTGCCTTCGCATTGACCGTACAATTCAAAAAAGAAGGAATCTTTATCTGCTCATCTCCTGTTGAAGAACCTGTTTCTGACCCCTCATCCCCAGTTTCTTCGACCATAAAGTCGTTCACCGCAAAGGTGTCCGAGTTTAGATTGAAGTTCCCTTCAATGTCCTCCTCATTGAACAAAAAGCCCAATAAATTGGTAAGCGTACCAGAGGCATTAAAATCACTGGTTCCTGTGTTACCTTCAAAAGAGTTGAGTTCAACTGTCGTCGGATTAAAGGTCATGGACGCCGTGTTAATTGCTACCGGATTCTTCAATTCTGTGCTGGCGTATTCAAAATTTGATACCTCGAGCGTACCCGAAGTTCTTGTGTTTTCATATTTCTTATTCTCTACCGACGCCATGTCAAAAGCAGTGGTCACGTCAGCATTCAATATACCTTTTAGTTTGTAATCATCGGGCATAGGGTATACATTGGAAAGATTGCCTAGGTTCATTTTACCATCAGCATGGGCTTTGACTTTTGTATTGCCCAACAAATCTGTGATTTGTGAATTGACATTAAACCTATCTTGCCCAATGGTAAAGGAAAGCCTATTAATATCCACGTAAGTGTCCTCCGTAATTCCCGTTTTGTTTGCGATTTTTGTGTCAATAAAAATATTCTCTACGGTTTGCGGTAGGTCTGGATATTTAAAGGATGCATCATCGGAGTTCAGTGCGATGTTAAATGTTGGTATGTGTTCTTCGTCGACCACTCCCTTCAATTCACCATCAACGGAGAAATTTCCAGTAGTCTGCACATTTTCAATGTTTTTGGAATACGCTTCCGGGATGACCGCCAGAAAATTCTTGAAATCTGAAGATGGGGTTTTAAAGCTGATATCCACTTCTTGATTTTCCTCATTGACCTGGACATACCCATCAAAAACCAGTGGTAATTGATTTACCAACGCCTTGTTCTCCAAAAAGGAATACCTGTTATTCTTCAAGTCTATACCAATCAGGGCATCCAAAAACAATTTATTCTTGTTCAAATACTTGGTACTATCCATTTCAAAGGAGACCAAAGCATCTGTTAACGTCTTCAATTCCGAAGTTTCTAGGGAAAGGTCACCCGTACCAGAATGGTTCATTTCAGTAATTTCCAAATGCATTCCACTTGAAAAATCATCATAGATAACTCTGGAATCTTTTATTTCATAGGATTCAAGGGCCAACTTAAAACTACTGTCGGTTTCACCGGTGCCCGAATCTTCAGTTGATTCCTCTTTGCCAATATCATAATTGGCGTTTTCCAGAGTATCCACCTTTACATGAACCAGTGCCCTATCGATACTCAAACTTTTAATGGCCAGCGGTTCCTCTGCACTTTTAAAAAGCTCTCCAATTCCCATCTTTAACTCAATGGCATTGGAGGCGAATAAGGTATCTCCTTCGAAAGGCGCTTGGTTCACCAAAGAAATCCCGTTCAAAACCACGTTGGCATTTGGGAAACTTTTAAGCAAGCTCAGCTGGGCTTCCTCCAACTCAAAGGTTGCATTTATATTGTTGTTGACTTTACTGGTAATGATTTCTGCAATCTTTCCCTTTAGAAAAAAGGGCAGGGCGATAAGCAGAATCAAAAGAACGAGTAGGGTTATTCCTGTGATTTTGAGAACCTTTCTTTTCATGATTTAAGATTTGAGAATACAAAGTAATAGAGAAGTGGTCAATCAATCGGTATCTCCTCCCCTATTTTTAAGTTAAATCTTTTACGTAGTAGATATACGAAAAAATAAAGCAAAGGGGTGTCCAATAAGGCAATCATTATTTTAAAGACAAATCCACTAAGGACCAAACCGTAGAACTTATCCCAGGGAAGGACGCCGAAAACGCACAGCAGACCAACCACGGTAAGCGTGTCTACAAACTGGGAAGAAAATGTAGAAAAATTGTTTCTCAACCATAGCATTCTGCCCTCTGTAAGCTTTTTCCAAAAGTGGTATATGGAAATATCAATGTACTGGGCAAAAAGATAGGCCAGCATTGACGCCAACACCCCCAAGGGAGACAGACCGAACACTTTAATAAAGGTCTCATCATCTATACCAGAATCTGCAATTGCCGGAACGGCATTCGCGATAAAAATGATGAGCATGGAGAAGAATGAAGCAAAAATACCAGCTGTAACCACCTGATTTGCTTTCTTCTTCCCATAGATTTCGGATATAAGGTCGGTAATTAAAAAGGTGATGGGATATGGTAAAATCCCGACAGAAAGTTCAAAAAGAGGTGCGCCGAAAATGGTAGCGTCCCCAAATGGTTTCCAATAAAAAAACTTTTGAAAAATGAGGTTGGAAACCACCAAGGAAGTAATGAACAACGCGCCCAAATACAAATAGATGGAAAACGCAACCCGTTTGTCTTTTTGCGTCATTCCCTATCTAATATTTAGGCTGAAAGGCATTTTTGCCTGAATCCCTTTTTGATTCTTAAATTGTTTAAACTCCTTTAAAATTTGATAGAACTCCGAACCAATCTCCTCTTCCACTATTTCGGAAGCCACTTTTGATTTAGCACTGCTAAAATCATCCATAAATCGTTCAAAATCAGATTTATATCTAGGATACTTTCGAATACCATAAAAGTCCAGATTGGCCAGTTCGGCCGCAGCCGCAATGGCATCTTCCAAGCTTCCCAGTTCATCCACCAACCCTAATTCCTTGGCTTCCTGACCACTCCATACCCGGCCTTGGGCCACAGAATCTACCTCGGCCAAGGTCATATTGCGTCCGTCCGCCACTCTTTGTAAAAAGGTTTGATAGGTTTCCTCTATGTCATCTTCCACCACTTTTCTGAAGGAATCGGTCATCGGTTCAAAAAGGGAATAATCCACCGAGTTTTTGTTGGTCCCGACCTGTTCGGCGTTGATTCCGATATCCGAAGCCAATTCATTTACATTGGGTATGGTTCCAAAAACCCCAATGGAGCCTGTAATTGTTGTAGGTTCGGCAAAAATCTTGTCACCTCCCACACCGATGTAATATCCACCCGAGGCAGCCACATTACCGAATGATACTATTACTGGCTTCTCTTTTTTGGCCATTTGTACCTCTCTCCAAATGATATCAGAGACCAAGGCACTGCCCCCTGGCGAATTGACCCGTAGAACAATTGCTTTTACACTTTCATTTTTTACAGCTCTCTCGAGCGCTTTTGTGATGATTCCCTGACCGATAAACTCCCTTCCTCCTTCTCCATACAAAATCTCACCTTGGGCAAATATTACGGCTACCTTATCCTTTCCAGTCTGAAGTTTTTTTCTACGGGCATTGTCCATGTAATCATCAAAATCCACGTAGTTTAGGTCATCTTCCTCCAATACGTTCATTTCAGTTTTCAATAGGCTTTCATACTCATCAAAATGAATGGTATCATCAATCAATCCGGATGCTATGGCAAATTCCGGAGTACGGGCTCCCAAGGTATCAGCAATGATATTCAGGTTATCTTGATGGATATTTCTCGAATAGGATATGTCATTAAGCATAGTGCTCCAAAGCGAGGTGATCAATTCGGTGATTTGGGTTCTATTTTCCTCACTCATGGAATCCAACAAATAGGGCTCAACGGCACTTTTGTATTTTCCATGACGAATCACTTCCAATTTTACTCCCGATTTTTCCTGTAAATCCTTAAAATAGAGAACTTCAGTGGCTAGACCCTTGAAATCCATCCCCCCTACCGGATTAAGGTATACTTTATCCGCTACGGTTGCCAAATAGTAATCCTTCTGGGTGAAAAAATCAGAATGAGCGTATATGAACTTTCCGGCCAACTTAAAGTCTACCAATGCCTTTCGTATCTCTTGGGTTTGGGCGAGGCCTGCCTGCAAAAAACTAGTGGTTAGACTTATGCCCTTAATATCTTCATCGAACGCAGCAACATTTATCGTGTGTAAAATGTCGTCCAAACCTACTTGGTCATCCCAGAGGCCAGCAAAAGGGTCGGTATCATCACGACCCACATAATCTGCAATGGGCTCGGTAAAACTTAATTCAAGTACTGAGTTCTTTTTTACAATAACACCATCATCTCCACTACCGACCAGTGCCGCAAAGAAAAAGAACATCACGAAAAGGATGCCAAAGGCAATCAAAGTACCTAGAATTGCGGCCAACAAATTCCTCAAAAACTTCATTAAAAAAAATTTAATTCAACTTCAAAGATAACCATTGTTGTATTGTTTTACTTACTTTGTTTTCTTGATTATGGGCAAAACACACAAGGCATACCTTTCTTTAGGAAGCAACTTGGGAGAACGTTACGTAACCCTTCAGAAAGCTGTTTTTGCAATTGGTAAATGGGGCGGTACGGTCGAATCGATTTCTGGGGTTTACGAAAACCCTGCGGTAGGTTTTGAAGGCGATGATTTTTTGAACGCCTGCATCTTGATTCATACCCACAAAAGCCCGGTTGAGCTTTTGGAAATCCTTTTGGATATCGAAAAAGATTTTGGGCGAATTCGAAGCCTTCAAGAAGGTTACCAGTCACGTACTTTGGACCTCGATATTCTGTTTTATGACAATGAGCTGATTGATGATGAAAATCTAAAAATTCCGCATCCCAAATTAGCCGAACGAAGCTTTGTCTTGAAACCACTTGCCGATATAGCTCCTCAGTACTATCACCCTGGATTGGGGAAAGACATTAGAAATCTTCTGCAGCAAGCCAAGGACAGGCAGTCTGTGAAGAAAACCAAACGTCGGTTGTTCAAAGGTAGAAGTCATCTTTTTAACCAATTACAGTTTATAGCTGTCGAGGGGAGCATTGGAGCGGGCAAAACCACCCTCTCCCAAATGATTGCACAGGAGTTTAATGCTAAACTGGTTCTGGAACGTTTTGCCGATAATCCCTTTCTACCCAAGTTTTATGAAGACCAAAGTCGTTTCGCTTTTCCGTTGGAAATGTCCTTTTTAGCGGATCGCTATCAACAGTTCATGGATGACACCACCCAGTTCGATTTGTTCAAGAACTTTATGGTAAGTGATTATGATATCTTTAAGTCTTTGATCTTTGCAAAGATTACTTTACAACATGATGAGTTCAACCTATACCGAAAGGTATTCAACTTCATGTACAAAGAAGTTAAAAAGCCTGATGTATACCTCTATCTTTATCGAGATGTCGACCGTCTTTTGGAAAACATAAAGAAACGGGGAAGGGACTATGAACAAAGTATTGGCGCGGAATACCTGGAAAAAATAAACAGGGGATATCTCGATTTTATCAAAAGCCACCAAGAACAGAACAGCATAGTACTGGATGTGAGCGACTTGGATTTTGTTTCCAAGATTTCTGACTATGAAACCATTTTGGAGCAATTGGAAGAGCACATACTCCGTTCACTTTTTTAAGAGAATTTTGGGAAAAATGTTTGGATATAACGAATGGTTTTTTCATATTAGCCGTCTCTAACAGAGAAACTAACTAACTCAAACTATATGTTTAGCCCTGCAAACGCAGGGCTTTTTTATTTCCGACCTTTTATTCCGTACCAAAGATGCCAGACCACAATCCCCACACTCACCGAAATGTTCAAGGAGTGTTTGGTACCAAACTGGGGAATCTCCAAAACCCCATCACAAACCGAGACCACTTCCTGTGAGACTCCTTTTACCTCATTCCCAAAAATCAAAGCAATTTTTCCTTCCCTATCAGATTCATAGTTGTGAAGCATTTTGGCACCTTCAGCTTGTTCTATCGCCACTACCTTCACTCCTTCTTCTTTAAGTTTTTGAACTACTTCCAAAGTATCCTTTTTGTACTCCCAATCCACACTATCAGTAGCTCCCAAAGCTGTTTTGCGTATGTCTTTGTGTGGTGGGGTGGCCGTAATTCCACAGAGGTAAATTTTCTCGACTAAGAAGGCATCAGCCGTACGAAAAACCGACCCAATATTGTTTAAACTCCGGATATTATCCAACACAAGAACAATGGGAGTTTTGGTAGTTTTCTTGAACGTTTCCACATCGAGCCGTTCTAACTCATGGTTCTCCAGTTTACGCATATCTAGTTTTCAACTTTAGGCCTCAAAATATCAACAAAAATTTTAGGGTTTAGGGGAAAAAAGTACATTCGTTGGCACGCAATATCCACAAAATAAACGAATAATTTCCGTTGGCGACCAAAGCAAAAGCTAAGAAAGTTACACCCTTGATGCAGCAGTACAATGCGATCAAGTCAAAGCATCCTGATGCTTTACTACTTTTCCGTGTTGGGGATTTCTATGAAACCTTTGGGGAAGATGCTGTAAAAGCTTCCAAAATATTGGGTATTATACTGACCCACCGGAACAATGGGGGTGATAAGACCGAGTTGGCCGGGTTTCCCCATCATTCTTTAAACACTTATTTGCCCAAACTCGTAAAAGCAGGGCAAAGAGTGGCTATCTGCGACCAGTTGGAAGACCCAAAGATGACCAAAAGCATCGTAAAACGAGGGGTTACGGAATTGGTCACGCCCGGTGTGGCGCTCAACGATGATATTCTGACCTCAAAAAGCAACAACTTTTTGGCCGCATTGCACTTTGGTTCGCGTCAATATGGTATCGCCTTTTTAGATATTTCCACAGGAGAATTTTTGACTGCTGAAGGTTCCTTGGACCAAATGGATAAACTTCTTCAAAACTTTTCCCCTTCCGAACTTTTGGTTTCAAAGAATCACCGAAAAGATGTTTCAGAACAGTTCGACCCATCATTGCACTCCTTCTTTTTGGAAGACTGGATTTTTCAGGAGGATTACGCCCTGGAAAGTCTCACCCGCCATTTTAAAACCAAAACCTTAAAAGGTTTCGGAATCGACCATCTTAAAAATGGGATCATCGCCGCTGGTGCCATCTTGCATTATCTTTCGGAAACCCAACATACCCAACTTCAACACATCAGCAAAATTCAAAGAATTGCCGAAGAGGACTACGTATGGATGGACCGGTTCACCATCAAAAACCTAGAACTCTATCAATCCCATAATGCCAACGCGACCACACTTTTTGATGTGATAGACCGAACCCTGTCCCCAATGGGAGGGCGATTGTTAAAGCGATGGCTCGCCCTGCCCCTAAAAAGCCTGGAAAGCATAAAAAAAAGGCACCGGGTGGTCGCCCATTTGAAAGAGGCCGACAGTCCGCTTGAAAAATTGCAACAGTGGATAAAACCCATGGGGGACTTGGAGCGATTGATATCGAAACTGGCCACCGGAAAAATCAATCCTAAGGAGGTCATTCAATTAAAAAACAGTCTAGAGGCTATAGTCCCTATTAAACAACAGGCCCAAGCGAGTGATAATGAAGCCTTGAACGACATCGGAAGTCAAATGGATTCCTGTGATTTGCTCCGTTCGAAGGTAAAGGAAGTATTGAACGAAGAGGCCCCCATTCAAGTGAGTAAGGGAAGTGTTATTGCCGAGGGATATTCGCAAGAATTGGATGAGCTTCGGCATCTTGCCTTTTCGAGCAAGGATTATTTAGACAAAATGTTGGCCCGGGAAACCGAAAATACGGGTATCACCTCATTAAAAATAGCTTCGAACAACGTCTTCGGCTACTACATCGAGGTACGTAACACCCATAAAGATAAGGTACCCGAAAGCTGGATCAGAAAACAAACTCTTGTCAATGCCGAACGCTACATCACCGAAGAACTCAAGGAGTATGAAGCCAAAATTCTAGGGGCTGAGGAACGTATACAGAGTTTGGAACAGCAACTCTTTGAGCAACTACTGGTTTGGCTTCAGGAATATATCGCCCCGGTTCAAAAAAACGCCTACCTCATCGCCCAACTCGATTGCTTGTGCGGTTTTGCCGAGTTGGCCCGCGACCATTATTACGTATGCCCTGATATGGATGACTCCACGGTTCTGGAAATTAAGGATGGGCGACACCCGGTTATCGAAAAGCAATTGCCCCTCGGTGAAAGTTTTATCGCCAACGACGTCATCCTTAATCGGGATAACCAGCAAATCATCATGGTGACGGGGCCCAATATGAGTGGTAAGTCGGCCATACTACGTCAGACCGCTTTGATTGTACTTTTGGCCCAAATGGGAAGTTTTGTGCCCGCCTCTTCAGCGCGCATTGGACTTGTGGATAAAATATTTACACGTGTTGGAGCGAGTGACAACATCTCCTTGGGCGAATCAACATTTATGGTAGAAATGAACGAGGCTGCCAGTATTTTGAACAATCTTTCCGAGCGTAGTCTTATTTTGTTGGATGAGATTGGAAGGGGCACCAGCACCTATGATGGAATTTCAATTGCTTGGGCCATATCGGAATACATCCATGAACATCCTGCTAGGGCCAAAACACTGTTTGCCACCCACTATCACGAACTCAACGAGATGACCAAGACCTTTGAACGTATCAAAAACTTCAACGTTTCGGTAAAAGAGGTTAAAAACAATGTGCTTTTCTTGAGAAAATTGGTCCCTGGAGGAAGCGAACATAGCTTTGGTATCCATGTGGCGAAAATGGCAGGAATGCCACAGCAAGTAATTCAAAAGGCATCAAAAATCCTGAAGAAACTCGAAAAATCCCATTCTAGTGAAGAGATTTCTGGCAAATTGGAACAAGTGGGAGGAAGTGAAATGCAACTGAGCTTCTTCAATTTAGATGACCCTTTGTTGGAAGAAATACGGGATGAAATCCTTCATTTGGATATTGACACCCTCACCCCGGTTGAAGCACTGATGAAACTCAACGAGATCAAACGTTTGTTGACCAAAAAGAAGAAAGCTTCCTCTTAATTTCTTTCTATTTTGGAGAAATGTATTAAATTTGCATCCGCATCTTTGAAAAGAGATGTTGGTGTTCTTACAAATGCGAAAATAGCTCAGTTGGTAGAGCATCACCTTGCCAAGGTGGAGGTCGCGGGTTCGAATCCCGTTTTTCGCTCGACTTTGACTCCGCTCAGTCACTTAGGGTGGAGTTTTTTTTTAATTAAGGTCCAAAGGCTCGGATGGTGGAATTGGTAGACACGTTGGACTTAAAATCCAATGGCCATTGTGGCCGTGCGGGTTCAAGTCCCGCTCCGAGTACTTTTAACCCTGTGAACCAATTGGTTTTCAGGGTTTTTTGATTTATTCTAGACATCATTTAGCCCACAAATAAAAAAAAGCTCCTTAGTCGTCTTTCCCTCTCTATCTCGGAATTTCAAATCAGAAATGTTTGCGCGAATATTATCAATCTTGTTCGCAAGACTGTCTATGCTTTTTTTGAAATTCTACCTTTAAAGTTTCCAATTCTTCTTCCAACTGAAGTTCTTTGCTATTAAAGCCTACTAAAAAATGGTAGTGGTTTCATCAATATTTTGACCAAAAAAATCACTTAGACAGTAAAAGCATACAACACGATTATTACAGTTCACAATGGGGTTTCCCGTATTACCAATTCAAGGATTGATATTTAGATAATTTACCGTTAAAGTTGTTCTAAAATAAGGTTAAATGACGTGAAACCTTCATAAAATAAGACAACAGCGCATTACTTTTAAAGCTTTGTTCCCCATAAGTAATAGGTAGATAAAACTAAAAGGTAGTTTAAGGTAATCCTGGAAAAGACATGTTAGCGCTTTTATATCTGAACTGCATTTCAACAATCTATGCAACCAATTAATATCAAATCATCTTATAACACACCTTAGGCAATAATGGGAAATATGGTACTGTACGAGCGAGAAGAAGTGCTCCAAACACTTGGGGATACTTTGGAACGGACCGAGGATACTGGTCACATAGTTCTATTATCCGGAAACGCAGGAATGGGAAAAACTTCTGTTGTAAAAAGATTTCTAGAAACCACACCCAATTCGATACCCAAATATGTGGGATACTGCGATGACCTTTATACACCAAGGCCTCTTGGACCACTGATCGACATCCTTATGTCCAAGGAAAAAATCATACAGCCCCTTGAGGAAAACCAAAGGGACTCTTTATTTCTGGGGATGTTGGATTTGCTAAGGGAACGTAGTGTTTTGGTAATCGAGGATGTACACTGGGCAGATGACGGAACGTTGGATTTTATCAAATTCCTCAACCGGAGAATCCATAATACCAAGTGTACCGTTTTGTTGACCTTCAGGCCAAATGAAATACAGGAAGCTTCCATGTTGGGGTTGAGCCATAACGTAATCAAATCGGTTACCCGTATTTCGCTGAAACCTTTGTCCAAGGTTACAGTATTATCCCTATGTAATGAGAAGGGAATCGATGGGCAACACATTTATGATCTTACGGATGGAAACCCCTTCTTTACTTCCGAATATCTCTTGAACACTTTGGAGGGAATTCCAGATTCCATCAACAATTTAATTTTATCGCGAATATCCCCATTGGCCAAAGAAGAAAAAGAAGCGATATCAAGATTGTCCTTGTTTCCAAATCCAGTGTCATTGCGAATTGTGACAAAGCTGATTGATAATTGGGAAAGCGCTTTGATGAAACCCATGGAGTTGGGGTTTATATCAATTGAAGGTAATTTACTTCGCTTTCGCCATGAGATTGTGAGATTGGTTATAGAATCCGCTGTCCCGATTATTAAGAAAATTGTTGCGCATAATGATATTCTAGAAACATTAAGACAAGACGAAAGAACCGACATAGTGGAACTGATCCATCATGCGAAGGGTGCAAAAAAATTCCGGATTGTCGCTGAACTTGCGCCTAAAGCGGCACGTAGGGCAAGGGAACTTGGTGTTCACAAAGAATCAGCATTCTTGTTTAGGGCTGCCATAGAGTGTACCGAGCAATTGGAGGATGCGGAATGGATAAATCTGCTGGAAGAGTATTCATTTGAATGTTATTTGACCAACAATCTTGATGAAGCCATTGAATACAGATACAAGGCCCTCCAACATATTGAAAACACCAACAAGGAAGATGAAGAAAGACTCGGCATCAACTATTGCTGGTTATCGAGATTATATTGGTATCAGGCCAACGGCCAAGAAGCAATAAAATTCGGAAAGTTGGCCATCAAAAATCTGGAACATTGCTCAAACCAGAATTATTCAGCGCAGACCTTCTCAAATTTCGGACAACTTTACATGTTAAAAGGCGATTTTGATAACACTATGCTTTGGAACAGAAGAGCCTATAACTTAGCAAGAACCATAGGCAATCTAGATGTTCAGGCCCATTCGCTCACCAATCTGGGAAGTATTCGCATTAGGGACAGAAGAACTTCTGAACAAGGGTTTTCCAATTTAAGGTTGGCTGAAGAATTGGCCATACAAACCAAAAACCACGACCATTTGGCCAGAATCTATACGACGTTGTTGTGCGATAGGGTGATTAAACGGAAGGATCCATCCGAGATAATGGAAAAGACGCTGGACTTTTGTTCGAAACATCAGGTGGAGTCCTACTACCATTATAATTTGGCATGGAAGTCTTTCTACCTGTTCCAAAAAGGAAAGTGGGAAGAATCCATCTCCATATCACAACAACTCCTGGGAGTGAGTAATCAGGCAAAAGTAAATTTGTTGGTTGCAGTTCTTTCAAAGTCTAGGATTTTGATGCGGCAAGGCAACGAAACAATAAAAGAGCTGTTGATTGAAATAGCGCAGCTTGCAAAAAACACAGGCGAAGCGTTGCGTACTGTTCCAATTGCCACGGCCATGCTGGAGTACGAATGGTTGTATGACTATACTTTCGAAGACAGAAGCCTTATTCATTCTGCGATCGAACAACTGTCCTCAGGCTATGGTACAGAAACCTATTCTGGAGAATTGGCATTTTGGTGTTCCCGGGTTGGGGCACAGCACAAACTAGAGGTTTCAGAAGATGATGGATTTAAACCATTGATCGATGGAGATGCCGCGAACGCCATAAAATTTTGGAGCTCTGCGGACTTCCCATATGAACTGGCCCTTTCCTACTGTTTGGGGAACAATGAAGAGATTAGGGAGGGTTATGATATTCTGGAGCGACTTCAAGCAGTTCAGACCAAAAAGCGGGTTCGCGAACACCTCAAAGACTCCGGAAGGCAGACCGTTCCCCGAGGGATACTCCGAAGTACCAGAAATAACCCACTACATTTGACGAATAGAGAGCTGGACGTCTTAAAGGAAGTTTCAAACGGCCTAAGCAATTCTGAAATCGCCTCTACCCTTTATATATCGTCCAAAACCGTTGACAATCATGTATCTTCCATTTTATCCAAAATGGAGGTAAGTGCCAGACAGAAAGCAATAATCAAAGCTAAAGAATTAAAAATTATCTGATTTTCCCATTAGAATTAGGTGTTGGACTGCTCTTAATTGGGTAATCCCCTTCAGCCCTCAGAGCCGGTCACAAACTAATTTTACCATGTAATCTTAAAAAGAAAATCATGGTAAAAACAATTAATGGATTTGAGCTTGAAGCTATATCTGACACTGTTGGTGCAATAAAAAGCCAACCCGACATTGCGAAGTTTGAGTTCAGAATCAACAACGAATGGATAACTGCAGGCCATAACCGGTCTTACATCAAAGACTTTTATGGTGGAGGAAAAGAAGATGACTCTCGAAGCAAACAGTTTGTATTTGACAATGGAGAACCTCCAATACTGCTTGGAAATAATGAAGGGGCAAACCCAGTGGAATTTGTGCTTCATGCCCTTGCGGGTTGTATGACCACAACTCTGGCACTGCATGCTGCCGCCAACGGCATCGCATTGGAAAAAATTTCCTCGAGAATTGAGGGTGACCTTGATGTTCAAGGATTTCTTGATCTAGACCCAGAAGTTAGAAATGGCTATCAGCGTATTAGGGTTAATTTTGATGTAGAGGGAGATTTGACCGCGGAAGACAGAGCAAGACTCTCTGATTTTTGCCATAAATCCCCGGTTTTTGATATAATCACCAACAAGGTCCCTGTTTCCTTAGAACTAAGCTAGACAAAAAAAGGCCAGGATACCTCTTGGCCTTTTTTCCTTTTTGCTTTTCATGAATTTCTGTTCTTGTCTGAATCAAATCATCACACTTTTTTCAGAAGCATAGGCCAAGAGCGCAGTTTTTAGTTCATTGACCAACTCTTCAACCTCTCTCTCTGTAGTATTATAGTTGGTTATACAAGCCCTAAAGGCGAGTACTCCTTTTATAGGATATACCGACAACCAAGATTTTCCGCTTGTCAAAATTTTGGAAAGAACTTCCTTCACGAAATCCGGATACGATTCAAAATCTTCATGTGTAAAGCATATAACCGGTAAAGCAGTATTGTTTCTAATCGACCAACCCTCCTCTAACAATCTATTCCGAAGCAAATTTCCCATTTGTACTTGATGACCTATGGTTTTTTCATAACCAGACCACCCATAAAATAGTAATGACAGATATATTTTCAAGCCAATAAACCTTCTCGACCATTGAACGGAACGCACAAAAGGTTCCTTAACCTCAAGTTGTTCTGCCTCCTTCGGCATGTATTCAGTCGTAATGCTGAAAGTTTCTCCAAGTATTTCGTTTTTAGATGTTAGGAAAACACTTGCACCCATTGGCACAGACATCCATTTATGTGCATCAAAAGTGATTGAATCGGAAAATTCGATACCGTATAATTCAGATTTCAATTCGCCACTTAACACCGCTCCACCCCCATAGGCCGCGTCCACATGAAACCAAATATTATGTTTTTTGCATATGATGGCCAGTCGGTACAAATCATCAATGGCCCCTGTACCCGTAATACCTGCGGTTCCGATAACCATTAAAGGTGAATAAATTGCGGTGTCCAGCTTTTTCAATTCCTTTTCCAAAATCCAAGTGTCCATTTTCAATTCATCAGTTGTGGGAATTGATTTTACCATCTCGTATCCAACCCCAACAATCTTAGCTGCCTTTATAATGGAGTGATGCGCATCCTCTGAACAAAAGATTACAGGTCTCTTTTTCACTCCGAACAAGCCATTCTTTGCTATGTTCGGATACTTATGTTTTAAGGCGCAAAGTATGGCCGTGAGATTGGCCTCGGCTCCCCCGGTGGTAAAGACGCCATCTGCATTTTGTTCTTTGTAACCGAATTTTAACGAAAACTCCCGAATCATTTTTTGCTCTACTTCAACCGCAAAAGGTGCATGACTCCATGCTGCCAATTGAGGATTGTAGGTGGCGGTAATCAAATCGGCGATGATACCCGCATAATTGGAACGCGGATTGAACAACCCAAAATATTTCGGATGCGGCGTGTGTACCGAGTAGTTTTCAAGTCCGTCTGTAACTAGCCGGACGGCCACTTCAGGATCAACCCCGTGATGTAGGTCTTCTTTGCTAAGCAAGTCCCTGATTTTGTCAATGTCCAATTCAGGATTGGTACGAAAGTCCTTTGTTGTACTTAAATAGTTTTCAAGTCTTTCAAAAACAGTTTGCAAAATCTCTTTTCGTTCTTTTTTATCGAAATCAAAAAGCATACGTATTCGTTAATTGTTCTTGTTGTATTAATTATTCAAAACCGGTATTGGTTAAAATGACCATTCCGAATCAACCGAGCATTGTCAGTTTTTGTTCTTCGGGTAAATGATTATCAAAGCGCACAGGATCACAATGTTTTTCAATATATATTGACCTATCAATGTCAGAGAAAATGGGAA
>NZ_JANQIH010000127.1 GCF_028282265.1 Allomuricauda sp. | reverse complement strand
AGGTCGTCCACGGCACGCACATGTCCACCAGAATGTGTAGTTTCATTTGGGCTATATAAAAATGTATGGATCGCATTAAATGCAGGAGCCATTTTTTTGCCCTGATATTTTAATTTGGTTTGATGTAATTTCTCTTTCAATCCCATTTTTTATCCAATTTCTTGATGTAATAAATCCAATCCTTCCCTGATTATTTGTTGGTGTGGTTGCTTTGAAATGCAAATGAATTCGGTTAGGGAAAAATCCTCTGGTGCTACCTCGTACAATCCCAATTGCTCCATTTCATCCAAGTCCTTTACCATACAGGCCTTGAGCAGTTGCAACGGATAAATATCCAAAGGAAATACCTCTTCATACCTTCCTGTTACCACGAAAGCTCTGTGCTCCCCATTGGTATTCGTATCAAGGTCATATTTTTTGTTGGGTCGCATCCATGAGAACGTCAGAGCCCGTGTTGAGGAAATCTTATCAAAAACAGGCTTGTTCCATCCGAAGAATTCGTAGTCGTCTCCTTCGGGAATCGCCGATACTGTAGTATTATAGAACCCTAAATGCCCCTCAGGATGTGTTCTTGAACCCGTAAGTACATCACCATTTATCAATCGATACTTTCCATCATTGACACCACTGGCATACAAAAAAGTAGAAATTTCAGCACCAATTTTTGTAGTGTAGTATTTCGGAGCCTTTACGATAGAACCGGCCAAAGCTATGGTACGCTCTGCATTGAACTTACCAGTCAAAAGTAGTTCGCCCATTATGACTAGGTCTTGCGGTGCAATAGTCCAAACCACCTCACCCTTGTTCACAGGGTCTATTTTGTTGATTTGGGTACCTACTAATCCTGCAGGGTGCGGGCCACTTACCTTGTGAAGCGTAATTCCATTTAAGTTCGCCAACGGGGATTGTCCCGATTTCCCAACGGAAACATGAATTTTTCCTGGGGTCAACTTGCCCAACGCTGTAATCGCCGCTTGGAGTTCTGCTTCCTTTCCTTGCAGCACATAGTCCAAGTCAGCAGAAAGAGGTGCCGAAGCATAGCCTGAAACAAAAATGGCCTTGGGAGTAGCATTGGAACTTGCTATAATATCATAAGGCCGTTGTTTGATAAAGGGCCAAACACCTGATTGAAGCATGAAATCGCGAATACTTCCGCCATCCACCTTGTCCAAATCCAATGTTTTGTGATTGACATACTCCTGTGTCTTATCTGCTAGAATCTTAAGTGTCAAGATTCTTCTTCTTGCTCCTCGAACAATTTCAACAAGCTCACCACTTACAGGTGACACAAATAACATTTTCTCGTCTGCCTTGTTATAGAAAAGCGGCTCTCCGGCCTTGACCTCGGCGCCTTCCTTTAAAAGCATTTTGGGTGTTACTCCGTGAAAATCGTCTAGGTTTAGGGCGTAAATGTTGCTTGAAACTGCTTTGGAAGTTGTTTTTTCAGCTGCCCCGATGAGATTGATATTCAATCCCTTCTTAATCCGAATGTCTTTAGACATATTGGTAGACCTTTTATTATGAAAAATTGGTCGCAAATTTACTACTTAAAGGATTCTTTTCATAATAATTGACCACAAAAAACGGGTTTACATCGAGCTAAATTTGGTAGGCATACTTTTTGTTTACCTTTACTTAAAATTTAGGTCCCAAATGCGTTTGATGATCAAACAATTTATTTTGTTCTTTTTTTCGGCCAGTGTTGTAGCACAGGTTCAGGAGGAAGTGAATCCGCCCTCCAATATTAAAACCGTAATTTTTAAGGGCCCGACCGAAGACCAATTCCCGGTTATCAAACAAGGGGAAACCATTACCCTTGAGTTTGACGATTTAAAGGCCAATGAACAGGATTATTATTACAAGATTATTCATTGCGACTATGATTGGACCCCTTCCCAATTGCTGAAATCGCAGTATTTGGTGGGAATGGACAATCAACGCATTATCGATTACGAGAACAGTTACACCACACTACAACCCTATTCCAACTACAGGCTTAGCATTCCTAATGAAAACGTCCGCCTGAAGGTAAGTGGCAACTACGTACTTGAAATCTATAATATGTACGGAGATCTTCAATTTTCGAGGAGGTTTGTAGTGTACCGTGACTTAATCAATGTAGGAGGAGTTGTAAGGCGCTCCAGAGATTTCAATTACCTCAACGAGAAGCAGGTAGTGCAGTTTTCTATCAATACTGCAGGTTTTCCGGTGGTGAATCCGAAAAAGGAAATCAAAGTGGCCATCATTCAGAATCATTTTTGGCCGACTGCCCTTTATAATATTAAACCCCAGTTTACGGTTGGGACAGAATTGGTCTATCGTTACGATAAGGAAACCAGTTTTTTTGGAGGTAATGAGTTCTTGAATTTCGACACAAAGGACCTTCGCACTACCTCATTCGCCATCTCGAGAATTGAATTGGAAGATGTTTATCACCACTATCTTTTTACCAACGGTTTCCGTTACGACCAAGACTATACGTACTTTCCTGATATTAATGGTGATTTTGTAATTCGCACATTTCAAGGACAAGACGAAGCACGGGAAGCTGAGTATACCAAAGTACACTTTAGCCTGCCCTACTCCAATGAAATTGGTCTGGACAATGTCTACGTGATAGGAAAATTCAACAATTACACCATTGAAGAAGAAAATCGAATGGAGTTTAATGAGGAAAGTGGAAAAATGGAACTTTCCCTATTAATGAAACAAGGATTCTACAATTACAAATACATCATAGAGCGTGAGGACGGAACCATCGACCTCAACTATGTTAGTGGCAACTTTCATTTTACCGAAAACAACTATCTCATTTTAGTGTACTACCGCGATTTTGGAGAAATCTATGACAGTATTATCGGCATCGGTTCCATCAATTCAAGGACTATCAGCAATTAATTATCTTTATCGGCAAACTAACCGGCTTCATGGAAAAGAAACCAGCCCTCATCTCAAAGGGGCGCTATGAGTTGAAGTATAGGGGCGTGAAATGCCTTAATTGTGGACATCCTTTGGATGTAAGCGATAAATATTGCCCCAATTGCTCGCAAGCCAATAGCACCAAAAAATTGGTCCTTAAGGATTTTGTTGATGAGTTTTTTTCAAGTCTGGTCAACTATGACTCCAAGCTTTTAAAAACGCTCTACACCCTATTGGTAAAGCCAGGCACTATAACCAAGGATTATGTAAAGGGAAAGCGAGTTTCCTACACCAATCCCTTTCGGTTTTTATTGAGTTTGGCTTTCATTTATTTATTGATGTTCGGCTACAACAACAGCTTCTCCAATTTGGACAGGGCCGCAAAAAACTTCAATGGAAAATTAACAAGAACCTCCCCTCTGTCCTTTGACTTGGAGACAGCCAATATCAGCGCAGATAGCGCTGTAGTAAGAGAAGAAACTGAAAAGGTTTTACTAAAACTTGATTCGCTTAGTGAGGGGAATGGCAACTTTGCTGACCAGATGAAGATTATTGATTCCTTGGGGGTATTCAGCCCGAAGAAAAAGGTCGACAAAGATTCCCTGATTATGGCGAATCCATCCGTTTATTTTGATTCCATAAGCAAGCAAGGGGCATTTTTCAACAGGACCTTGGACAAGGTAGATTTTTTTGCCACATTGATACAGGAAGATTCCGTAGTTGACTTTTCGGATGCAAGGACCCGTTATCAAATTCCCGCAGGTCGAAGCAATAGAATGACATTCAACGCTGCCAATAGTTTACTCAAGGTAATAGAGCAACCAGGGAGCTTTATTAACACCACCATTGCCAAGATGCCTTTTGTGATTTTTCTTTTTCTACCCATCTTCACCGTGTTCATTTGGTTGGTGTACATCAGAAAAAAATATACCTACACCGATCATCTTATTTTTAGCTTTCACAACCAATCCTTATTATTTATCTTGCTCATCCTTAGCCTTATTATAGACGCTATTTTCGATTGGGATACGTCTTGGCTTTTTTTATTGATTTTTGGATTTTATCTCTACAAAGCAATGAGAAAGTTTTACGGACAAGGAAGGTTCAAAACAATTTTGAAATATTTCTTTCTGAACACCATTTTTGTCTTTTTGGCATTTATTACAGTGGTGTTGTTATTTACAGGAAGTGCATTTACTTACTAGAGCTATGTTTACACAGGTAACCAAAGGAATCAAAGTTTCGGTTGAAACCTCATTCGAAGGCACATTTTTTAAAAATTACAAAATGCACTATGCCTTTGGATATACGGTCACTATAGAAAATCAAAGTAAGAACACCGTCCAACTCACTGCGCGGCATTGGGACATTTTTGACTCGCTTAAAGAAATGGAAACCGTTGATGGTGAAGGCGTAATCGGGAGAAAACCTGTTATCAAACCTGGCAAATCCCACACGTACAGTTCTGGTTGCTTATTGGCCTCTCCCGTAGGTGCCATGCAGGGTTATTATCAGATGGTAAATCTGAGTTCTTCGGAGGAATTTGTGGTAGAAATTCCAACCTTCAAGTTCGCGGCTCCCTTTGCTATGAATTAAGCAAAATCTTTTTACTATCCCTACACCTTTTAGTACCTTTGGGGGCATTTTAAAATTTAAAAAATACCACCATGGGAAAAGGATTCTTTCAAGTTCCATCAGTATACAATGAACCCGTAAAAAGCTATGCTCCAGGTACTCCTGAGCGGGAAGAAGTACTTCAGCAATACAAGGCTTATTACAACTCTAAGGTAGAAGTACCGCTATATATCGGAAGCCAACAAATAAAGACCGGGGATACCAAACCGATGTCACCACCCCATGAACATGCCCATGTTGTGGGGCACTATCATGTAGCTGAGAAAAAGCATATTGAAGAAGCCATTGCCAATGGATTGGAATCAAGAGAAAAATGGGCAAATTTAACCTGGGAACAGCGAGCTGCTATATTTTTAAAGGCAGCAGAACTGATCGCCGGCCCATATCGTGCCAAAATCAATGCGGCCACCATGATGGCGCAATCCAAAACCATACACCAAGCTGAGATAGACGCAGCCTGTGAATTGATAGATTTCCTCCGTTTCAACGTGGAGTATATGTCACAGATTTATGCGGAACAACCTGAATCTTCAGATGGAATTTGGAACCGAGTGGAATATCGTCCTTTAGAGGGATTTGTGTATGCGATTACCCCTTTCAACTTCACTGCGATTTCAGGAAATCTACCAGCCAGCGCAGCCATGATGGGGAACGTAGTACTTTGGAAACCTAGTGATAGCCAAGTATATTCGGCCAAAGTCATCATGGACGTGTTCCAAGAAGCGGGACTACCCGATGGGGTCATCAATATGGTTATGGGAGATCCAGTTATGATCACCGAAACCGTTCTTTCCAGTCCAGATTTCTCTGGCCTTCACTTTACAGGTTCCACGTTTGTCTTTAAAGAACTCTGGAAACAGATTGGAACCAATATTCATACCTACAAGACGTATCCCAGAATTGTAGGCGAAACCGGAGGGAAAGACTTTATCGTTGCCCATCCTTCCGCAAAACCTAAACAAGTTGCCACTGCCATCACCCGTGGCGCTTTTGAATTTCAAGGACAAAAGTGTAGTGCCGCTTCAAGGGTATATCTGCCCAAGTCCAACGCAAATGAAATTCTGGATTTGGTCAAAAAAGATGTCGCTTCCTTCAACAAGCCAGGTTCCCCAGAGGACATGTCCAACTTTATTACCGCAGTTATTCACGAAGGTTCGTTTGATAAATTGGCAAAATATATCGATCAAGCGAAATCTGATAAAAACGCAGAAATCATTGCCGGAGGAGGTTATGACAAATCTGTGGGATATTTTATAGAACCCACCGTGATTTTGACTTCAGACCCTAAATACACCACCATGGAAACCGAACTTTTTGGCCCTGTTGTAACAGTTTACGTATATGAAGATGCCGAATGGTCAGAAACATTGAAACTCGTAGATAACACTTCGGAATATGCGTTGACGGGAGCTGTAATATCACAAGACCGTTATGCCATCGAAGAAGCAACTCAAGCATTACAGAATTCCGCAGGAAATTTCTATATCAACGACAAGCCCACGGGTGCCGTGGTCGGACAACAGCCTTTTGGCGGGGCTCGAGCTTCAGGAACCAATGATAAAGCAGGTTCTGCCCAAAACTTATTGCGTTGGGTATCGCCACGTTTGATCAAGGAGACCTTTGTCACTCCAGAGGATTATAGATATCCATTTTTGGGATAACAATTTTGGTTGGGAATGCGTGCCTTCTTCCTTATTCCTCCTGAGGTCCAGCTTTTGGATATCACTGGTCCGGCACACTTGTTCTATGAGGCCCAGGAATATGGAGCTGAGATAGAAACACACTACCTAGCAATGGACACCAAGGCTGAAGAGATTTCAAGCGCCGGAATGGTCTTGAGTCGACTTCAGCCTTTCTCAGATTTCAATCTTTCCAAAGAGGATTTGCTTTTCATTCCTGGATTGGAATCGCACTTATTTTTCGCAGAGGATTTTCGCAGGAAATACCAACATTTTTTTGATTGGCTCCAAATTCAGAATCAAAATGGGGCTAAAATCTGCTCCGTGTGCACGGGAGCCTATATTTTGGCCTTTGGCGGATTGTTGGAGGGAAAGGAATGCACCACCCATTGGAAATATTTTGATGATTTCGTCCTTCGGTTTCCCAAAGCAAACCTTTTACAGGACCGACTTTTGGTAAAGGATGGCAATCTATACTCCAGCGCCGGGGTTTCTTCTGGAATCGATTTGGCCCTATTTGTTCTGGAGGAGCTTTATGGGTCTGTTTTCGCCTCCAAAATTGCCAAAGAAGTGGTCATTTACGTCCGTCGTTCTCCAAACGACCCTCAGCTCAGCATCTTTCTACAATATCGAAACCATATCGAGACCCGAATCCATCAAGTACAGGATGCTTTGGCCCAAAATCTGTCACAAAAAACTTCTATTGAGAATTTGGCCGAAAAAGTACACATGAGTCCCAGAAACCTCACGCGTCTTTTCAAAAAAACAACTGGAATTACAATTGGTCACTATCTTGACCAACTTCGCGTGGAAAAGGCGGTACAGCTTTTGTCTCAAGGTGAAAAGGTAAGTTCGGTATCTAAATCCTGTGGCTTAAAAAGTATGAATCAATTACGTACGCTTCTTAAAAAATACACGAATTCCCTCCCTTCAGAATTATTGGCATAGCATGTCCTGATTCTGCGTTTTAATGTCCTTTTACCTACCGTTTCATTCCACTAATTTTACCGCATCAAAAAATCAAAAAATGAACAAAGTCATTCAAATATCAATTTTCTTTCTAAGTATTTTCTGCGTTATGGGACAGCGAAATGTTGAATCAGAATCGAAATATATTTGCCCTCCTTGTGATAGCATTTGCGATGAAATAGAACATGACGAACCAGGTGTATGTCCTCATTGTAATATGGTATTGGTCAAAAAAAGTGATTCAAAAACGATAGCATTCTACCTTCAGAATGGTGTCGAAATACTTGATTTTGCTGGCCCTATGGAAGTATTTGCGTATGCGGGTTACAAGGTTTTCACCGTTTCTGCCTCCAAATCCCCAATTAAATCGCAGGGTATTTTAAATGTGATTCCAGATTATGATATTGAAAATGCGCCCAAAGCCGATATCTTGGCTTTCTTTGGTGGAAATTCCACCGTGGCTGTCAAAAATCCCAAAGTCATCGATTGGGTAAACCGACAGGATGATGTGAAATTTCATTTTTCGGTATGTACTGGAGCCTTCATTTTGGCAGAAGCAGGAGTTTTGGAAGGTAAAACAGCGACAACGTTTCATAATGCACTGGACCAACTCGAAAGCTCTTACCCAAAGGTTGATGTGAGAAGGAACGTTAGATTCGTCGACAACGGAAATGTGATAACGACCGCTGGTATTTCCGCAGGAATTGACGGAGCGCTTCATTTGGTCGCCAAACTACAGGGTTTGAACGCCGCTAAAAGAACCGCTTACTACATGGAATATGACAACTGGAAGCCTGGTGATGGATTGATATTATCCAACGAAAATCCTTATGACAGTACAATATCGGTTCAAGAATTAAAGAAATTCGAGGGGAGGTATGAGTTTGAAAATGAAACTGAAATCGAATTGAAACTGAACGAGAAAGATTTAGACCTTTACGCCCTCATAAACGATACTGCCTACCCAATTTATCATGAAAATGGAGATATTTTTTCCAACGTAACAAATAAACCTATTCACTTCAAAAGAGATACTAAAGGAAACATTTTGGGATATTCCTTAAATGATGATACTGACATACTATTCAAGAAGCTAGAATAGGACTCTGGAATTCAAATAGGCAAGTGAAGTTTCCATGGCTTTTTTATAAATAAGCCCCTCAAAATCAATATATTTGAGTCTGCCCGAAGGTCGGGCTACTCGAAACTCATCCTATTGAATCATGAAAAAAATCACAACCCTATTGCTTAGTCTGTTTTCCCTTTTGGCATTCGCACAAACCGAGGATACAGCAGTACAGAACACTATTAAAAACTTGTTGGCCTTTAATCAGGGACAGGTTATGTCCTTGGCAGAAGCCTTTTCAGAGGAACAATACGCATGGCGGCCATCAGAAGGTGTACGATCCGTTGGTGAGTCCTTGCTTCACATTGCGGGCGGCAACTATTATTTGGCCTCAAAATTAGGGTTCGCTCCACCTGAGGATGTCGACATTATGAATCTTAACAAGATTGAAGGAAAGGAAAATATAAAAGCTGCGCTAAAAAAATCAAACGAGTTTGTACTTGAGAAAATAAATATGGTGGAAGCTTCAAAGTTCAATGAGGAAGTGGACTTCGGTTTTGGCAAATTCAGCCGTTTATCGGGATTGCTTATCATCATGGAGCACAATGGCGAGCATAAGGGACAATTAATTGCCTATGCACGCTCCAATGACGTTGTACCACCCTGGAGCGCCACTCAATAGTCTTTAAAGCCCCATTAAATGGGGCTTTTTTATTGAAAAGCGATAAAAACCTTGCAATTTTTTGGGCTTTTTTATCGTTAGCTCTAATGATGAAACCTATTTACTGCTTATGTGTGGCAATACTTCTGTGGGGTTGCGAAAGCGATGATTCAAATTCACCTGCTCCTGATGAGCTCGGCGATTTGGAAAGCATTGTCAGTGCTTCCGTAGCTTTTTCGTATTCCGATGAAACTCTTGAATCATTTCTTCAAGAGCCTTCTTTGGCCTTTATCAGCGGGTACTTTCTTTTTGAGGATACTTTGGCTCCAGACATCATATTTGGCCTGGATATAGAACACTTGGAAGGAGTTGATAATCCGTTGCGGTTTGAAGGTGCCGATTGGATGGCTTTGGCCGGTTTTAACCGAGAAGGTATCCTGTGGTTTCCTATCGGCTCCCCTGAAAATTTGGAAGGTGTCCCAACTCCAACCGAAAAATGGGAAATACGGGATTTTGAAGTGGACTTACTACCCGATACTTGGTACAAAATGACCATAGTTTGTGATTTTGATAAGCTGGAATTTATATCGGTTCAGTTGGAAGGTGGCGGTGTCGACAAAACGGTTTCCCTTTCAGGTTTCCCATTGGAATATCCTAACTATGCCCCGTTTGACAAGGCTTCCTTGACCGGATACACCTTCGCACTACGAGGCTCCGAATTTGCTCCTGGAAATGACCCAGGGTTCGATGTGTATTTTGACGATATACAAATGGGCATACAAACCGATACAAGTTTTGAGATTGTACTCGACGATGGATTTGAAAATCAGTCATCGGTTGGTGACATTCCGATAGGAGATATTCCAATTCCTTTGAATAACATTGCTGAGAGCACATGGTACTTGGAAAATGAGGATGCCAAGCTTGAAATTTCCACCAGTATAAAACGCACAGGAAATGCCTCTTTAAAATGCTCTGCCAATCTGGAAAGATAACCCTTCCTACCCTTTAAACTTTCTTGGCAGGTAAACCACTTTTTTGGTTTCGAAAAACTCTCCAAAAAAGTAATCGCTTAAATCAAAGATTTGTGCAGTTGAAAAATCCTTTAACTCCTCGGTCAAGTCGCCACCTTTTAGGTAGAGTATTCCGTTTCGTCGTTCATGACTTGATTCCTTTTTGATTTTTCCCTTGGTCCATCTAGTAAAGGTGGGCATAGCAGCTACGGCCCTACTTACAATAAAATCAAACTGACCGTCCAAGTCTTCTACCCTGCCATGTATTGCCTTTACGTTGGTCAATCCAAGTCCATCAATTACATCTTGAACCACTTTTATCTTTTTTCCAATGGCATCAACCAAGGTAAAATGAGTTTCTGGATACAAAATAGCCAAAGGAATACCTGGAAATCCCCCACCCGTGCCTACATCCAATATTTCAGACCCTTCATTAAATTGCTGTATTTTGGCAATCCCGAGAGAGTGGAGCACATGCCTTAGATACAGTTCATCAATATCTTTTCGGGAAACCACGTTGATTTTGCGGTTCCAATCCTGATAAAGTGTCTCAAGTGCATTAAATTGCTGCTTTTGCACCTCGCTCAAATCCGGAAAATATTGAAAAATAATGCCAGAATCCATTCACAAACTGTTAATTTCGGCTAAATTAATACTTTTAAATACCTTAGCTTCGTTTTGCTAAAAGTCAATGAGGTAGACATGTCAATTTGGTTACCTTTGTAAAAAATTTTTTATGGAAAAGAATACCATCCGGTTTTCAAGAAAAGATTCTGCGCAATTTTTCAGAACCTTGAATCGAAGAGTAAATCAATATTTTTCAGAAAATAAAATAAAGAAAACCGGTAACTGGAAACTTCACTTGAAGACCATAGTGATGTTCGCTATTTTCTTGACTCCTTATTTTTTAATGCTGACGTTGAACCTACCCTTCTGGGCTTATCTGCTTTTATCGATAACGATGGGCGTAGGTATGGCCGGAGTGGGAATGAATGTTATGCACGATGGAAACCACGGTTCTTACTCCACCAAAAAATGGGTAAACAAGATTATGGGAAGCAGCATCTACATCTTGGCCGGAAATGTGTATAATTGGCAAGTTCAACATAACGTTTTACACCACACCTATACCAACATTCACGAGCATGATGAGGATATGGAAGCTGGAAGAATTCTTCGTTTTTCAAAACATGCTGAATGGCACAAGCACCATAAGTTTCAACATTATTATTCCATTTTCCTCTACGGATTATTGACCTTTAATTGGGCCGTGACCACCGATTTTCAACAAATGTATAGATATATGAAAAGGAGACTTTCCTACGGGAAATTTCCCAATCCTGTAATCAACTGGAGTACGTTGGTGATTACCAAAATGATATACATTACCATTTGGATCATATTACCTTTGATATTTGTCAGTGTTGCCTGGTGGCAGGTGTTGCTCGGATTCTTTATCATGCATTATGTGGCAGGTGTTATTTTGAGTGTTGTCTTTCAGTTGGCCCACATAGTCAATGATGCGGAAACCCCTTTGCCCGATGAAGTCGGTAATATGAAAAACACTTGGGCCATTCATCAACTTTTTACTACGGTAAATTTTGGCACCAAGAATAGGATTGTAAATTGGTTTACAGGAGGGCTTAATCATCAAGTGGAGCACCATATATTCCCGAATATCAGCCATATTCATTACACAAAAATTTCCCAAATTGTGAAACAGACGGCAAAAGAATTCAATTTGCCCTACAACGAATATAAAACTACCAGAAAAGCCATAATTTCGCACTTCAAACATTTGAAGGAACTGGGTAAAAATCCTGCCCTTCAGTACCAATAAAACGAATTATCAATGAGCACTCATCTATCCGATAGGATTCAGAAAATGTCCACATCGGCAACCTTGGCTATGGCTGCCAAAGCTCGTGAACTGCGAAACGAAGGAAAGGATATCATAGGACTAAGTCTCGGGGAACCCGATTTCAATATTCCAGATTTTATAAAGGAGGCTGCAAAGAAAGCTATTGACGATAATTATAGCAGCTACACGCCCGTGGATGGTTATGCAGATCTCAAAAAAGCGATTTGCAATAAGTTCAAAAGGGATAATGACTTGGATTATAGTCCAAACCAAGTGGTGGTTTCCACTGGGGCAAAACAGTCCCTTTTCAATGTGGCCATGGTAGTTCTAAATCCAGGTGATGAAGTAATTCTGCCAGCTCCTTATTGGGTAAGTTATAGCGACATAGTAAAGTTGACCGAGGCAGTTCCGGTAGAGGTGAAAACCAGTATCGATACCGACTTCAAGATGACACCCGAACAGCTTGAAGCAGTTATTACCCCAAAAACTCGAATGCTCTGGTTCAGCTCTCCCTGTAATCCAAGTGGTTCGGTTTACAGCAAAGCGGAATTGGAAGGTTTAGCGGAGGTTCTGAAAAAGCATCCGAATATCTACGTGGTTTCCGATGAGATCTATGAGCATATCAATTTTGTAGGAGGTCATGTGAGTATTGCCGGTATTGATGGAATGTATGACAGAACCGTTACCGTGAATGGGGTATCAAAAGCTTTTGCCATGACCGGATGGCGTATCGGTTATATGGGTGCACCTGAATGGATTGCCAAGGGATGTACCAAACTTCAAGGGCAAGTAACCAGTGGCGCAAATGCCATCGCCCAGCGTTCGGTAATTACAGCTCTGGAGGCTCCGGTCTCGAAAATCCAATACATGATAGATGAGTTTCATCAGCGTAGGGATTTGGTTTTACAACTTTTGGGAAAAATCGAAGGTTTCAAGGTAAATGTTCCCGAAGGTGCGTTTTATGTCTTTCCGGATGTATCTTCTTTCTTTGGAAAAACCTTAAACGGAAATTTAATCAATAATGCTTCGGATTTTGCCCTCTACCTGTTGGAGCATGCCAATGTAGCTACCGTAACTGGTGAAGCCTTCGGGAATCCGAATTGTATTCGTATTTCCTATGCTGCTTCCGAGAAGGAGCTTAGGGAGGCTATAGCAAGAATTGCTTCCGTAGTTTAAAACATATTTTCTATCTGAACAATAATCCCCTTTGTTTCGAAGGGGTTTTTTATGTTCTTTTCCAGAAGTAGGGAGTTAGTAAAATAAGTACGGTAAAGAGCTCCAATCTGCCCAATAACATTAAAAAGCCACACCACCATTTACCAAGGTTTGGGAGGCTATTGTAATTACTAACAGGATTTAAGTCCCCTAACGCAGGGCCAACATTACCGAGCGAGGAGGCCGAACCTCCGATAGCAGAGATGAAGTCCAGTCCAAGAAAACCAAGAACCAGAGAACCTATGATAAAAAGGAGCATGTAGAGTACAAAAAAGGCAATAATATTGTAAACGATATGTTCCGTTACGGTCTTGTTATTGTATCGAACGGGAATGATGGCATTGCTATGTAGCGTTCTTTTGAATTCCAATATTCCATTTTTGATAATCAACAAATGTCGCATCACCTTGATTCCACCTGCGGTTGAGCCCGCGGAACCACCCAAAAACATCAACCCGAAGAAAAAAATAGTCAAAAAAGGTGTCCAGCCCGTGAAATCAGCGGTTACAAAACCCGTAGTGGTAATTACCGCGACAACTTGAAAAAGAGCGTGCCTAAAGGCACTTTCACCTTCGCCCCAGACCATAGGATGAAAGTCAGAAACAGGGACATCCGCTCTAAAATATACTACCAAAGCGGCCAAAATGGTGAACAGAACCAAAAATCCCAAATAGTACTTAAATTCCTCATCCTTCAAAATACGTTGCACCTTGCCAGTGAAAGCAAAATAGCTCAGTACAAAATTGCTTCCAGCTAGAATCATAAACAAAATAATGATATACTGTATTATCGGCTGATGGTTCCAGTGCGCTAAACTAGCATTCTTTGTAGAAAACCCACCCGTGGAAAGTGTGGCCAAACTGTGGTTTATGGCATCAAAAAAGGACATTCCGGCAAGTTTTAAAAGCAAGGTCTCCGCTACCGTGTACCCAAAATAAATCAACCAAAGTCGCTTTGCGGTATCCGTAATTCTTGGGTGAAGTTTATCCCCACCCGGTCCCGGTGCCTCGGCAGCGAATAATTGCATCCCCCCAATTCCCAACAAGGGGAGAATGGCAATGGCCAAAACGATAATCCCCATACCACCAATCCAATGGGTAAGACTCCGCCATAACAAAATACCCTCGGGCAACGATTCAATATCATCCAATATGGACGCGCCAGTTGTGGTATAGCCCGAAATAGTTTCAAAAAATGCATTGGTAAACGATGGAATGGCGCCGGTAAAAATATAGGGCAATGATCCTGAAATGGACATGATTATCCATCCGAAGGTAACCACAATATAGCCTTCCTTTCTCTTTACCTCCTTCTTATGGCCTCTGGTATAAAACATTGCCATTACCCCAAAGAGCATGGTAACTATAGCTGCCAAGGTAATATCCAGAGTAGCACCATCTTGATAAATGCCGCTGGTAAAGGCAGCCAAAAGCATAAAAGAGCCATTGCATAGCAGCAAAAGCCCCATGATATGAACAATAATTCTCGTATTGAGGCCCATTATAGGAACAGCTTTTCAATTCGTGGGATGGCCTTGGGCAAGCAACATACTACAACACGGTCGCCTTCTTGGATTTTAAAGTCTCCCAAAGCGATAATTCCCTTTCCATCCCGTATCACTCCACCAATTATGGCTGCACGCGGAAAATCCAACTCACGTATAATTTCCCCATTAACCAGAGATGTTGGCTTCACCTCAAACTCCAAAATTTCGGCATTGAGATTATTCAAACGGGTAAGTGCCAAAACCTCCCCCCGCCTTATATATCTGAATATATTATTGGCAGCCAATAGTTTTTTATTGATAAGGGTATCAACACCAATGGAATGCGACAGCTGAAAATAGTCCATGTTTTCAACCATGGCTATGGTCTTTTTAATTTTTTTGGTTTTTGCTACCAAACACGACATAATATTGGTTTCAGAGTTGCCTGTAACAGCAATAAAAGCATCCATGGACTCTAAACTTTCTTCATCCAAAAGCTCAACATTTCTTCCATCGCCATTAATTACCAAGGCATGCGGAAGCTCATCGGCAATATCAAAGGCCTTGTCTTTGTTCTTCTCAATCAACTTCACGTTGAATTTATTGGCACAGAGGTCTCTTGCAGTTTTACAGCCTACCTTGCTTCCACCCAAAATCATTACATTCTTTATCTCCCTTTTTTGCATTCCGGTGAGCTTGTACAATTCGTCAACTCCTCCGGCGGAAGTAATGAAATAGACTTGGTCTCCTTCCTTAAAAACGGTATCCCCACGTGGTATAACCGTGAATTGGGTTCCCATTCGCTGAAGCGCGATGGGCATAAAGTGGACTTCTGGAAAAATATTGGCCGCTTCCTTCACCATTTTACCTACAAAAGGTGCGGTTTTAGGAAGAAAAACACCTATCATGGTCAATAGGCCTTCCTCAAATTC
>NZ_JANQIH010000093.1 GCF_028282265.1 Allomuricauda sp. | reverse complement strand
AGACAGCGCTGGTAAAACTACCCCGTTAAAAATGGCTTTTGAATGGCCCGTGAAAAAATCCATGCCGTTCAATGAGCGTTCGGTGCCTGTAAAATCCTTACCAACTGGAATCCGCATCCTTGATGCCCTTTTTCCCATAGCTTATGGCGGGACAGCTTGTAACCCTGGTCCTTTTGGCGCTGGAAAAACCGTTCTTCAACATAGTTTGGCCCGACACTCGCAGGCCGATGTAGTTATTATTGCCGCATGCGGAGAACGAGCCGGAGAGGCCGTAGAAGTTTTTAAGGATTTTCCTGAACTGATAGATCCCAGAACAGGAAAATCATTGATGGACCGCACTTATATTGTTGGTAACACCTCTTCCATGCCAGTCGCAGCCCGTGAGGCTTCGGTATATATGGCCACCACTGTTGGGGAGTATTACCGCAAACAAGGGCTGAATGTATTGATTTTAGCGGATTCCACCTCTCGTTGGGCACAGGCACTTCGTGAAACTTCAGGTAGAAAAGAAGAAATTCCAGGTCCAGAGGCTTTCCCTATGTACATTTCCACCTTGATTTCAGCTTTTTATGACCGGGCTGGGGTGGAAATTCTTCCCGATGGACATAAAGGCTCATTGAGCATCATTGGCACGGTATCCCCAGCCGGGGGAAATTTTGATGAGCCCGTTACCCAAGCAACGCTTTTGAGTACAGGAGCGTTTTGGGGATTGTCAAGAGCATTGTCCGATGCGAGAAAATACCCGGCCATAGACCGTATCGATAGTAATTCTAAATATCCTTCGCTTTTGGAGCAAGAAGAGGTTTCCTTCCTGTTGGAATTGCTCCGTGATGGCAAGACGATAGCCTCCAACATTATCCTGATGGGCGAAAAGGGTATCACCGATGAATCTTATATCCGTTACCAAAAGGCCGAATTGCTTGACGCAGTATTTCTACAGCAAAATAGCTTCCACGAGGTTGATGGGGTAACCGCACCCGATAGGTTGCGCTTAATGTTTGATATGGTCAAGGAAATCATAGATGCTCCGGTTAATGTCAATGGGAAAGAAAAAATACGTTCCCACTTCAATTTTATACGACAAGCCTTTCTGGATTGGAATTATATGAAGCTCGATGATGATGGATTCGAAAAACAAAAAGTGAAATTACTGAACTTGGTTAAACAAAGAGAACATGCTCCTGAAAACGTATGAGAACATAGATAGTATAGGACGGGCCATTCTCAGTATCAAGGCCCAAGGGGTACACAACAAGGAATTAGCAGAGGTAATCTATCCAAGCGGTCAAAAAGCCTTTGCACAGGTCATTGCCTTAGATGGTGAAGAAGTGACCCTTCAATTGTTTGGAGGTGGGTTTGGGGTATCTACCGATTGTAAGATTCGCTTTTTGGGAAAGCCTATCCAAGTGGGTTTTTCTGATGATATGTTGGGCAGGGTGTACTCCGGAAATGGGCAACCCATAGATGGAGGTCCTGAATTACTTTCAGATATGGTCCGTGTGGCCGGACCATCCATCAACCCCGTGAAACGCCTCATCCCAAAGAACATGATCCGTACAGGGGTGCCCATGATAGATGTGTTCAACACCTTGGTGCGCTCACAAAAGATACCCATTTTCGCCAAGGCAGGTGAACCTTACAACCGATTATTGGCCAACATTGCCACCCAG
This sequence comes from Allomuricauda sp., assembly GCF_028282265.1. Classification (GTDB taxonomy): domain Bacteria; phylum Bacteroidota; class Bacteroidia; order Flavobacteriales; family Flavobacteriaceae; genus Flagellimonas. The sequence continues at coordinate 28,034 of NZ_JANQIH010000093.1, read as the reverse complement.
ACCGACGCGGATGTTATCATTATAGGAGGTGTGGGCCTTAAATATGACGAATACCACTATTTCAGACAGCGTATTGAAGAAGCGGGTAGTCAAAACAAAACCATCATGTTCATACACACCCATAGGGATGCCATTGTGGAAGGTTTGATGGTCCCCGATTTGGCCTTGGCTGTAGCGGAGCAATTTGCCCTGCAGGGAAAAAATGTATTTGTGCTGTTATCCGATATGACACAATGGTCGGATTATTTGAGACAGGTAGCCAATGCCCAAGATCAAATTCCGGCTAACCAAGGGTATCCGGGCGATTTATACTCGCAATTGGCGAGCCGCTATGAGAAGGCTGCGGACATAGAAGGTGCAGGAAGCTTGACCATTTTGGGAGTGACCACCATGGATGACGTGACCCATCCCGTTCCCGATAATACAGGATACATTACTGAAGGGCAGTTTTACATGAAGGATGGTTATCTCGAATTGTTTGGTTCCCTAAGTCGTTTGAAACAACAGGTCAATGATAGAACACGCTCGGACCACCGGAGTATCATGAATGCCATGGCCCGTTTACTATCCGAAGCCGAAGAGCGGGTAAAGGCCCAGAAGTTTGGCTCGGTTAAAGATGACTATTCCCTTCGTCTTTTGGAGTATCGAAAGACTTTTCAACGGGAATTGATGGATCCCTTTCGCTATTTGGAATTGGAAGATGCTTTGGACCTATGCTGGGATATCCTTTCCCAACATTTCAAAAAAGAAGAGGTAGGTCTGTCCTCAAAATTAATTGAAACCTACTGGCCAGAAAAAGGGGCATTTAAAATATTAAAAGATACCCTATGAGTGAGAAAAGCTTGGATAAATTGATAAATACCTTGAAATCGGAAGCTATTGAAGCTGCCGACCAACAAGCCTTGGAAATCTTGGATAAAGCAAAGGAGCAGGCCCAAAAAACAATTAAGGAGGCAGAGAACAAATCATATGAGCTGCTACAAAATGCCGAAAAGGAAGCTCAGGATACGCGGAACAAGGGAGAAAGTGGACTACGGCAGGCTGCAAGGGATTTGACAATGGCCGTGCGACACGATTTGTTGAAACTTTTGGGGTCGGTCTTGGAAAAGGAAGTTGAAGCAACGTTTACTCCCAAAATCACGGAAGATGCCATTGTAAAGGTAGTGGAAAATGTAGGTGGCGGGGTAACCCTTAAACTTCCAGAAAAACTTAAAGGACAATTGGCAGGTCAGATTCAGAAACGTTTGCAATCAATGGATTCAGTCGATTCCGTCATCAGTGACAGCTCCTTGCTGAATGGGTTCTCAATCGCTAAAACAGACCAAGGATGGAGCTACGATATTTCTTCAGAGGAAGTTGCTCAATTATTGCATTCGCATCTCAGTCCCAAGTGGGTTGAAATCCTTAAAAATGAATCAGATACATGATTTCTGGAAACCTGGAATACCTGATGAGTAGTTTACCTTACCTGTCTTATCAAGACACGGATGAGGAACGCTCCAAAGTGTTTTCCACGTTCAAAAAATATGCTGGTCTATCAGAAAGGGGGAAAAGCGTTACGACCATTTTAGACAACGAGGCGAGTAAATATTTGGGAGCAAAGAAATCCGAATTGCTGCAACAAATTAGTCTAGAGCACATTCATCAGGAAGTTTTTAGACAGACTAATACTAGAGTGTTGGCTGCTTTTTCGGCTTACATGTATGTCTTAAAAAAAGAACTTCAACAATTACGCATTTCTCGAAAGGAACATAAAGAAGCTTCCCCAACAAAGAAATCTGCATTGCCCTTGGTGCCCGGCACTCCATTGGAAGAAGAAATTCAAATTTTAAAATGGCAGTGGGAAAAGCTGGAAGAGCTTTCTATAGAGCATTATGCTGATTTTGAAGCTTTGGTCCTCTACAAACTCAAATTGTTACTATTGATACGATTGTGGAGTTTTGACCAAGAACAAGGCTTTGAAAACTTTTTGAACATCACAAAATAAGATTCGGTATGGCGGACAAAATCCTGATGAACAAAAATACCCTGGCAGCTTTAAAAATTGAGCTTAAGGAGTACAACACCGCCCTTCCTGTCTTTGAAATGAAGGAGCAGCAATTGAAAGAAGTGGTACAGACCACAGAAAACAATATTGCAAGACTAAAACAATCCATTACCACAATCAACCAAAACACAAAAGTTTGGGTTGCCGTTATGGCCGAAGAGACCATCGACCTTTCCGAAATGGTAAAAGTTGACGAGGTGATAACCGAAAAACGTGAAATCGCTGGAGTCTCCATCGAGGTTTTTAAAGATATTGTTTTTGAAAAGGTAGAAGTGGACCTTTTCAACACCCCGCTTTGGATAGATGCCGCTTTGGAGGTAATTCAGGACCAAAAAACCCATCGTACCCTAATTGAAATTGAGGAAAGGAATTTGGAGCTACTGCAAGAGGAATTGGCCGAGGCCCGAAGAATGAAAAATGCCTTAAAAGAAGTGTTCATCCCGGAGACGAAGGAGAACATTAGAAAAATTGAAATCTATTTAGGCGATGTGGAACGATTGGCTATTGGTTGCGCTAAGCTGGTAAAAAAGAAAAAAGAGGAGAAAAAGGTGATGGCATGATTGTTCGGATGAAGGAAATATTACTTTTTACCAGTTCCCGTTACGTGGATGAGACCATTTTGCAACTGGGCCAACTTGGCGTTGTGGACATTAAGGAAGTCAACGCATCGGGAAATGGCACAATTGAAAGACGTTTGGAAGCCGTCCAGCGGTCAGAAAAGGCTATCGCGACCCTCAAGGATTATTCAAAAAAGAAAAACAGTAGGGATTATGGTTCCAAATATAGCTCCAAAGACCCCAAACAGCTTGTAGAACGGGTCTTGCACACCGAGGAAATCAGACAGAAATGCAAGGACCGACTTGATGACCTCAAACAACAACAAAAATGGTACGAAACCTGGGGTGAAAAGGTAAATGTGAAGGACATTGCCTATCTGGAAGACAAGGAGATTTATCTACGTTTATACTTGTTGGAGAAATCATCAGTCAAGGCATTGGACAAAAAAAATACGATTGTTCAGTTCTCAGAGCAAAATGGGAAAATTCCTGTTGTATTGATTGCCCAAAACGAATTTGAAAAACTGAACCATAAGGAAGTATCCTTACCTCAACTCCCCTTCGAAGATGTCATACATCAAACCGAAAGAAAAAAAAGGCAACTGGCTGAAATAGAGCATTATTTGAATGACCAGGCCAAAAATGTGAAATGGCTCGAAGATTATCAGCTGCTTTTACAAGACCGCCTAGGCATACAACAGGCTTTGGAGGGTATGGGAAACATTGAAGGTAAAATTCAATATCTCAAAGGCTATATTCCCAACGGTTTTATCGATGATTTTGTCGCTGCTGCCAAAGTCAACGGTTGGGGATACCATATTTCTGACCCAGAAAAACCCGAGGAAGTCCCTGTATATATCAAAAACCCCAAATGGATTAGCATCATCAACCCTGTGATGAAATTTATCGATATCGTACCAGGCTATAAGGAAGTAGACGTTTCCATTTACTTTTTGGTAGCCTTTGCCTTATTCTTTGCAATGTTGGTGGGCGATGCGGGCTACGGGTTTATTTTTCTTGCGACTACTTTTTTCCTTCGAAAAAAAATGACATCCCAAATGCAGTTTTTGATGTACTTCTTAAGTATTGCCACTATGGTTTGGGGTATCCTGAGCGGCACCTATTTCGGCGCAGAACAAATAGCGGCCCTACCCTTTCTCAAGAATTTGGTCATTCCACAGATAGCAAGTTTTGGGGTAGATAACATCTCTTTTATGATGCATTTGTCCTTTTTAATTGGCGCCATTCACCTTACTGTTGCCCATGGTATTCGTGTCGTTCAGTTTATTAATTCCATACGTGCCCTTAGCGAAGTAGGATGGATTGCCCTAGTCTGGGGACTATTCCTTTTAACGGAACAGTTGGTATTGGGCAAGTCTATGCCAGAATGGGGTATTTGGTTATTTATTGGAGGAGCTGCACTGGTTGCTCTTTTTTCGGTGGAAAGCAAAAGCTTTTTTAGAAGTATGGGGATTTCATTGGCCAATTTGCCCTTGAGTCTTATCAGTGGCTTTTCGGACATCGTATCCTACGTGCGACTTTTTGCTGTGGGAATGGCCACTGCAGCAGTAGCAGCTAGTTTTAATGCTATGATTTTACCAAATGGAATTTCTGGGATGGGATTCATTAATCTAATCATGGCTGCCATTGCCCTGCTTCTGGGCCACGGGTTGAACATTGCCTTGGCCCTTATGGCGGTAATGGTGCATGGCATACGGTTGAACATGCTAGAATTTGCAGGGCATCTTGGGGTACAGTTTTCTGGTGAAGCGTATAAACCCTTTAAACTTGTTTCTCCCCAAAATGGACAAAATAACAATGTGGAAACATCAATTTCAACGGGATAAAAAATCAATAAAAAATAGATTATGGTAGATATGTTAATATTATCAACGACAGTAACAGGACTTGGCGACATGGGAATGTCCCTGGGCATTGCTTCCATTGGTTCCGCAATAGGCACGGGAATAGCGGGTATGGCGGCCATAGGTGCATGGAAAAAAATGATTACAAGTGGACAAAAGGCTGCTACTGCCCTACTTATCTTTGTTGGGGCTCCTCTTTCACAGGTTATTTATGGCATGATCCTCAAAAATGCCATTGCTGATGCAAATCTTGCACCTGACTCTTACCTATGGCAAATCATTATTGGTCTGGTTGCAGGATCTGCCATGGCGGGGTCGGCCATATTTCAAGGAAAAGCAGGGGCGCGTGCCTGTGATGCTATTGCCTCCGGAGCCAATGATACGGCTAAATACATTATGATAATCGGTGTTGTAGAAACTGTGGCCCTCTTTGTAATGATATTCACCATGACCGGGTTACCTACTGGCCAATGATGGTGTAATGTCATTTTTTATTTAAAACCTACCTCATACATTCAGGTCGTAACATGAGTTTGCGAAAAACCTGCTAAAATGAAGATATTGGTCATTGAAGACAATGTTGAGTTACTACAAGACATCAAGCATTTTCTGGAGGAGGAAGGTAATATCTGTGAAATAGCGCCAAACCATAGATTGGCCCAAGACAAAATTGGTATTTTTCCTTACGACATTTTGATAGTGGACATTACCCTACCGGATGGGAATGGCTTGGACATCATTAAGTCGGTAAAGAAGGAAAACATTGATGCAGGCATCATCATCATATCTGCAAAAAACGCCGTAAGGGATAAAGTACACGGTCTTGAAATAGGGGCTGATGATTTTCTGGCAAAACCTTTTTACTTGGCAGAGCTTAATGCAAGGATAAAAGCACTTTACCGCAGGAAAGCATACAATGGTAGTCGGGAAATTCATTTCAATGAGATTAAGATAAAACCCGACAGCCTCGAAGTCTTCGTACGTGACAATCTCCTTAACCTAACCAAAAAGGAGTTTGATATTATTCATTTTTTTGTGGTCAATCGCCATAGACTTTTGACCAAAGAGGCCATCGCCGAACATCTTTGGGGAGATCATATTGAAATGGCAGATTCCTATAAATTCATCTATACCCACATAGCCAATTTACGAAAGAAGATTTCTGAACTAGGAGGTAATGATTATATACAATCCATCTATAGCGTGGGATACAAATTCACCGACCGAGAATGAACTTAGTTAAAAAAACCAATACCCACTACCTCATCTTTCTGGCATTTCTATTCCCAGTAATGATCGTTGTGGATTATTTCCTCATTCAATATATCGTGAACAGCGAGGTAGAGGAAATACTGCTTCATGAACAAGAGCGTATTGATTTTCACCTAAACAGGGATGGGAAATTGCCTCCCTCCAATTATTTGTTTGAAACTGTACCGGTTGATGATAACAAAGGGCACAGTCCCGTATTTAAAGACACCATGCTTTATGAAGGATATGCTGAGAAGAACATACCTTATAGAACCTATACTTTTACTTCTTCCCTCAATTCCCAACCGATCAGGATTACGTTGAAGCATGTTTTGCTTGAAATCAACGAGTTGATTTGGTTACTTTTTGTCACGACCAGTTTTATTATTTTTTTAATCATGCTGGGAATTTATTTCATCAATCAAAAAATATATAAATGGGCTTGGAATCCATTTTTCGAAAACCTAGCCAAACTCAAGGCCTATAATGTTACCCAAAAAGATTCCATTCATCTGAAAACCTCCCGTATCAATGAATTTGAAGAACTCAATAAGGTCATTACCACGTTGATTGATCAGGTCAAAAAGGATTTTCAGAACCTCAAGGAATTCAATGAGAACATTTCACACGAAATTCAAACTCCCTTGGCCATAATTCGGAATAAGGTAGTGGTGCTCTTGGAAAGCAAAAATCTGGATGAAAAAGAACTTCAACGTGTGGAGGCCGTGTATCAAGAGACCAATAAGCTTTCCAAAATTGGGAAGTCCTTGACCCTGATCTCAAGAATTGAAAATCAAGAATTCAAGCGTATGGACCGGGTTGATGTGCACACCATGATAGCGAACATCCTTAGCAACATGGAAGAAATCATCAATTTTAAAAATATAAAAGTGACTACCGAGCTTAGCCCTGTAACCATAGAATGTGATCATATCTTAGCAGATATTCTTCTAACCAACTTGATTAAAAATGCCGTACAACACAATAAGGAAGGGGGAACTTTAAAAATATCTCTTAATCAGGAAAGACTCGAAATCTCAAATACCGGTGAGGTTTCCAAAATTGCTGCTGAAAAATTGTTCCGACGTTTCCAAAAAGGTAGTTCGGCCAAAGAGTCATTAGGACTTGGATTGGCCATTAATCAAAAAATATGTGAGATCTATGGGTTTCAAATGGAATATGTTCGCCAAGGAGAGAAGCATACATTTATATTGTGTTTTAAGGCAGTTGAAAGCGGAACAGCTTAAACTAAAACACGGTAGTAATCCAAGGATAATGATTGCCCTTGAGAAGATATAATATGTCCTCAATTTGGTATATTTAAAGAACTTTAAAAATCTTATTATGAAAACAATAAGCACACTAACTCTCATATGCGTGTTTTTTTTATTTGCTTCTTGTAAACAGAATCCATCTGAACTGCCCGAACATAAGGCTATGGTAGAAAAGCACCAAGAAATGATGGCTTCCCATGAGGCTATGGTTAAAGAGCATAGCGAAATGAAAGATGACCATGAAGAAATGATGGATGCCCATAAAAACATCGAAAACGACTCCATCCACTTGGAAACTGAAAAAAACCATGTTTCATTGCTTGCCAAGCATGGTCAGCTTATCGAATCGCACGAAAAACTAATGGAAAGCCACGCCGAACTGGAAAACAAACATATCTCTGGTGAGATTTCCTTGGAGCAAATGACCTCCGAGCACAAATCCATGGAATCTGATCATGAAAAGATGCAAAAAGAGCATGAAAGTATGATGTCAGAGCACGAAAAAATTACTTTGGAAGATGAAAAGATGATGAAGGAACATCAAGATGAATCGAAAGAAGGTTCATAAACTTTGGTAAGAAAATATAATTGGGATGATGCCTAGAGTTAAGCGAAAAACTCTGGGCATTTTTGTCTTTTGCAGCTGCTTGAGTCTAAACTAAAAAATATGCAACGTACTGTTTTGGGAACTTCAAATTCCGAGCTTACTCTGACAAAAGTGTATATACCATGGATAGGAATTCTGATGTACTTTGCCCTCCGCCCTCGCCCAAGTCGTCATAAGCATTTAAAACCTTGTTTGTTTTTAAGTCCTCAAGTGTTCTTCCCTCAAGAATACCTTTCTCCACAATGGAAACCGAGGTTTTGAGCATTTTCAAGTATTGTTCGAGTTCATTCATGGATGAAACCTTACCATGACCCGGAACAATCCGGGTATCCTCTGGAAATCTGTTTATAATATCCTCCAGGGATAAAATCAGATTTTTAATGTTTCCACCACTGCTGGCATATACAGCTGGAAACATTCCGTTGAAATAAATATCCCCCAGATGTAAGACCTTGGATTTCTCAAAAAATACGATGACATCACCATCTGTATGACTGTTGGGATAATGTATCATCCGGATTTTTTCGTCGTTAAAGCGGATACTGAGTTCGTCGTCAAAAGTTATGGTAGGCAACAATTCCAATGCTTCCACATTTTTTGCCCCATAGGTCCAAAATCTTTGATAGACATTTTCATGTCCAATAAGTATTGCCTGATCTTTTAGGGATTTATTGGCTCCTGAATGATCGGTATGAAAATGCGAGTTGATGGCAATTCTTATTTCCTTATTGGTAATCTGGTTCAGGGCATTCTTGATTTTTCCAAACATCCAGTCGTACATATTATCCACCAACAATACGCCTTCCTCACCCACGGATACGGTCATATTTCCACCGCCAAAACCATTGATGCTCTCCATGAAATAGACACCATCAGCGATTTGTTCAGTTCTTATTTGAACGTCCTCTTTGGATTGACTGAAACCAGAAATCATGCTACAAATACACATTAACATTGAAAGCCTTTTCCAATTTACAGCCATTGAAAGTTGATATAAAAAACATTGTAACTCCATAATTTTTTGTTAGTGGTGATTATTTAAATGCTCAAAAAGCTTTTACCATGTTGGCTATCGACTTTTAGATAGTTACAAATTAGAACTCGTGCTTTTTTTATAGCTAGTGGTATACTACTACTCCATGGATGAAGATTACAACTATCTTTATCACCTATCTTTTAGTACCTTTAAATCAAGGCTTTAAGATGTTTCCTAACTAACAATTATGACCTTAAACATCAAAACCAAATCGGGCAAGCATGTTTTACAAAGGCTAAAACACTTGCTTCTCCTTTGTTTATCAATTTGGCCCTTTTTTAGCGCGGGCAACGAACTGGCCTATCCAAATTTGAATTCCAAAGAAGACGTAAGACCGGCCCAAAAAAATGAAGTTGATTCCATCATTGCGAAGAGTAATGCCAAATCGGTTCTCTCTAGGTTAAAGTTTCATTTTGAGCAACAGGAATTGTTTCCGAAGAATTCAGAATACAATAAAAAGGTAAGGCTTAAATCCCTTAATGCACTTACCGATTATTTCATTCGAAACAAACAACTTGATAGCGCTACAACGATTAACCAGTTGGCCCTGAAAATTGAATTGGGAGAGAATCAGGAATTAATGGTGGAAAACTATAACAACACGGCAACAATCTATTACGACAAGTCCTACTATAATGAAGGAATGAAGTGGAGTATTATAGCATTGGAATTAGCACAAAAAATTCAAGATATAGACGGAGAGATACTGGCCCTCAACGATGCCGGAATTACCAATTGGCGATTTGGTAATAATGACAAGGCCAAAGAATATCTCGAACGTTCCTGGGCCATGAGTCAAGAAAACCCTGTGAATTATCAAGCGGTTATATTATCCAACCTGGGTTTGGTGTATCTTGAAGAAGAGAAATATTTAAAAGCCAGGGAAATGTTCAATATCTCTTTGGAAAAGTATTTTAACGATGGTAATGAAGGGCAAATCGGACTTACTTATAATAACCTAGGCATTGCTGCCGAACGACTGGAAAAATACACTGAAGCTGTTCAACATTTAGAGATGGCCTACAAGTCGTGTTTCGATTCAAAAGACGACAAAAATATGGTATTGGCCCTTACCAACCTTTCAAGGGTAAAACGAAAACAAAAACGATATAAGGAATCCCAAGTGCACCTTGATGAGGCATTGGAAGTACTTGATGCCATCCAACATGCCAATGGCTATACCGATGTATATCGAGAACTTTACAGATTAAATCTTGAAAAGGGTAACCTTGAGCTTGCTTTAGCCAATATGAGGCTGTTTTATCAATGGAGGGATAGTGTTGATGCCAAAAACAATGCGAACAAGATTAAAGAACTGCAGTTCAAACATGAAACCGCTGAAAGGGAAAATCAAATTCTTAAACTTTCAGAAGTAACATTGACCCAGCAGCGTGATCTAGCAGAAAAGGACAAAACCATAAAAACTTTTCTATTGGGAGGTTTGGCCACCATACTACTCTTCATTTCAGTCTCCTTTTTTCTTCACCGAAAATCGGAACTCAAAAAGCAAAAGATGATTTTCAACGCCATTGCAAAAACTGAGATTGATGAACAACATCGCATCGCAAGGGATTTGCACGATAGCATAGGTACCATGTTGGCGTCCCTTAAAAATCATCTCTCCCTTGTAGATGCCAAAGATGAAAAAAGCGAATCGGTTGTTGAAAAAGCGAAAAAAATGCTGACACGATCTATTGAGGAGACCAGGCGTATTTCACACAATATGATGCCTGAGGAGCTCATAAAATTCGGTTTGGTTTCCGCTATAGAAAGCTTGTTGGACAATGTTAGGGTTTCCACAAAAATGCAGGTCAGTTTTGAGCATAACGATTTTGCCGAAAATGTAGATAAATCCAAGGAACTTCATATCTACCGAATAGTCCAAGAGCTGGTTCAGAATACATTGAAGCATTCAAAATCCGATTTTTTGAGGGTAACCCTTAAATGTGATGAAAAACTTATTTCCCTCAATGTGGAAGATCGTGGAACTGGCTTTGAATATATGAAGGACAAGGCAATGGGTTACGGATTAAAGAATATACAATCGCGGGTAGATTTCTTAAAAGGAAAACTTGATATAATAAGTGAAAAGGATAAAGGATCTACTTTTAACCTCAATATTCCAGTATCATGATCAATGTTATTATTGCAGATGACCATAAAATATTTAGGGAAGGTATTGTTGCCCTATTGGCAGACGAGGAAAAAGTAAACGTAATGGCCGAAGCGAACAATGGCCAACAACTCATCAATTTACTAAAAGGGCTTCAACCTGATGTCATTTTAATGGATATAGAGATGCCGATTCTCAATGGTATTGAATGCACCAAATTCATTGTTGACAAATACCCCAACATAAAAATAGTTGCGCTTTCGATGCACATTCAGTCCGCATTTATAAAGCAAATGCTAAAAGCCGGTGCCCATGGTTATTTGCAAAAGGATATAGGAAAGAAAGAACTCATCAAGGCCATTGAGACTGTTATTAAAACAGGAAATTACTTTGGAGATCGCATCGCCAACATGGTCTTATTGAGTCTTCGGGAAAATGAAAAAAGTAACGAGCTCACTCCAAGAGAGAAAGAAATCATACGGCTTATCGTTGATCAGCATACTACTGATGAAATTGCACAAATGCTCAACATTAGCAAATACACGGTAGAATCCCACCGACAGAATATTTTGCTTAAACTTGATTTGCGCAACACCGCAGGTTTAGTAAAATACGCCTTGGAAAACGCCATAGTACTTAAAAAGTAAAAAATTGGTCTTTGCGGAATTCTTGCGCTATTCTAGGAGCCGTTCATATATCTCCCATCACTTCGCTTTTCTGTAATTAGCTTCTTCCGCCAACCATATTGAAGCCTAAACCCTTGTAGGTTCTTACCTCGTTTATAACCCAAAAATCTAGATTCATAAATAGCCTTAGTGGTTTTCAACTACTGACAATTACCAAAATACAAGTATCTCAAGCCGGCCTATCGCTGATAATTTAGCCATTGGTTGCCTTAATAGTTTTTGTGCTATTGAATTGGCAATGATAAAGTTATTAGCAGCAAAGCAATGATGTATTGGATTAAAATAATTTTTCTCCATTTCAACGGTCTTGATCAAATTCAGAAAGTACCGGCATGTTTTCGCGTCTTTGAAATCAAACTCTTCCCTAATGGTTTCGATGCACTACCAGGAAACCTATCGAGCTTAAAAGTGAAACCTTTTACAGATTTCTCAAAATATACTCCGGTTAATAAAAATCTAGTTGAAAAGGATGTTGAAGGTCTTCATGGAATAGCCAGCTATGCCATTGAAAACAAGACATTCCTTATTTCAATGGCTCTGATTTTTGTTTCGAGCTATTTTCTGTTTCTAAACAAAAGAAGGTTTCAATATCGCCTTACCTCCATCATTATCCTAACCTCTACCCTATTAACTTCATTGGGTGTCTTATTGACACAGAGTGACTATTCATCTAGCATCAAACTAATACTTTATGCTTTCCTCTTGGTGTTGGGACCCATTTGTTACGTGTTTCGAGAAGGTGGGGTAAGAAACCTATTTTCCGTTAAGAGTGTCGTACAATTTCTTCCGGCCATGGCACTTGCTGCTCTTTTTGTACTAAAGGATGCTAATGATTTGATTCACTTTTTTACAACACTTTCCCATTTTGTAAAAATCCATTTGCTCCTTTACGCCTATTTGAATTATACCCAATTTGTAGGATTCAATTCATTAATGAAAAAAGAGGAAAAGAAATGGTCCATTTCTATACTCATTCTCTTCAGTTACTTAAGCTTTTCCATTGCTCTTAAGCATGTTTTCTCAACACTTCATTGGTCTTCAGGTGTATACCTAACACCTCTGTTTGTACTTCCGACAGTTTTGTTCACAGCCATTTATTTTCTGGCAACAGCTAAACTGGGATCATCTGGTAAAGCAAGTGAATCCAATGAATCCACTCCATCTAAATATGCGAGCAGTAGTATGTCGAAAAGAAAGTCTTCCGAACTAAAAGATAGTCTTATCCATGCTCTTGAGAACGATAAACTATACTTAAAAAAAGATTTGAGTCCAGGTGACCTAGCAAAAAAACTAGGCGTTCCACGCCACCATATATCACAGATTATCAATCAAAATTTTAACGCAGGCTATTATGAATTCATTGGACGATTTCGGATCGAAGAGGCCGTTCGGATTTTGAACAACGGCAACCACCAAATACAGATGCAGGATGTTATTGGCATGGTAGGCTACAATAACAAAGCGAGTTTTTACAAAGCCTTCAAAAAACATGTCGGAGTGAGTCCAACAAAGTATTTAAGGCAGAAAAAAATTGAGGAAGACAAAGGCAATCGTGCTTTTAAATATCAAAGGAAGCTTACATGAAACCCATGCCATGTGGTAATCATTTCTCTTCCATAACAAAAACCGAATAGGTTGGGCGAGGGAGCAACCATCTGTCAAGAACAAAAACTCCCATTAGGTTTTGTTCTCATTTTTTGAATTAGTCCACAGCTCCCTGTCCGACCCTCCTAATCGGCATAAATCAAAAACAAAACTCTAACTAAAATCAAAATGTATGAAAGTATTTCGTAAACACTTCCTAATCTTAATCCTCTGTTTCTCGGGGGTTACGCTCATTGCCCAACAAAAGGTAATAACCGGTGAGGTTACCGATTCCAATGGTCTGCCCCTACCTGGAGTAAATGTTGTTCTAAAGGGGACCAACACGGGTACGCAAACCGATTTTGATGGTTTGTACTCCATCAATGCCGCAGAAGGACAAACCTTGGTATTCTCCTATTTGGGTCAACGAACAGAGGAGAGAATCGTAGGTGCAGCAAACAACATTAACGTTGCCATGGTTGAAGATGCCGAAAGTTTGGACGAAGTCGTCGTCGTGGGCTATGGGCAACAATCCGAAAGAAAGGTCATTCAAAACATATCCATTGTAAAAGAAGAAGACATACAGGATATTCAAGGAGTGGCACCTCAAGATTTGCTACAGGGACAATCTTCGGGTGTCCAGGTCGTAGGAGGTTCAGGTGTTTTGGGAGCACCCTCGGTAATAAGGGTTCGAGGGGTAAACTCATTGACGGGAGGGTCCAACCCTTTATTTGTCATCGATGGAGTGCCGATTGATGACCAAAGCAATCTAACAACGACCCAAGGAGGTAATACTGGTCTCAACCCCCTATCCTACCTTAATACAGAGGATATCGAATCGTTCACGGTCTTAAAGGATGCAGCCGCTACCTCTTTATACGGTACCAGGGGTTCCAATGGTGTAATACTGATCACCACCAAAAAAGGAAGACTTGGACAGAAGACCCAGGTTACCGTAGGATTCAGTTCATCCATAAGTGAGGCAACCTTCATTGAGGACATGATGAACCTACAACAATACGCAGATTTCGAGATTGAAAATACAAGGGCACTTACTGGGGAAGATGTCACAGCAGCAGATCTTGGGTTGGATGGAGAAGGCTTTGATTGGTTGGACGCTGTAACCCGACAAGGAATCTCTTCCAACAGGGATTTTAGCATAAGTGGCGGAAGTGAAAACTCAACTTTTGCCTTAAGCATTAACCACTCCAACAATGAAGGATTTGTTATTGGAAATCAGCTTGAAAAAACAGGAGCTAGGGTCAATCTGAGCACCCAGGCCAGTGATTGGCTCAAGGCAGGAATAAACCTGGCCACGACGGTGACCTTGAATGATAGGATTGGGGCCCAAAACAACACCTTTGCACCGATTACGGCCGGATTCCTGCAAACTCCGAATGTGCTACCACGAGATGAAAACGGAGATTTTGTCAATACCGGCTTTATTGCCAATGTTTTGGCCATTGAGGCGCTTGACCGAAACGAAACAGCAACCACCAAGACCACGGGTAACATCTTTGTAGAGGCCGCGTTACTGGATGGTTTAAGAGCAAGAATAGATTTTGGGGTTGACCGAACGTTGATCGACCAAACAAGGCGTAGTGTTGAAGTCAACTCACCTGGAGGGTTTGCCCAAAATCGCATCAACCAGGTCAATCGTCATCTGATTACCGCCACCTTAAACTATAACAAGACTTTTGGTGATTATAATCTTGGCGTACTTCTCGGTACTTCCTATGAGGAAACCAAAACGAATCGAACCCGGGTTTTCGGAACGAATTTTCTTTCTGACAAACTCTTGAATGTTAGAAGCGCCGGAACCTTTACCAATACTTTCAGTGACAGGCTTGAAACCCGGCTCTATGGTCAGGTTTTTTCAAGGGTCAGCTACGATTATCAAGGAAAGTATCTACTGGAAGGTTCTTTTAGAAGGGATGGGTCGAGCCGATTTGGTGACAACAACAAGTTTGGAAACTTTTGGGCGGTGGCCGGAGGGTGGATTATTTCGGACGAGGCCTTTATGAGCAATAGCTTCTTTGATTATTTAAGTCTTAGGGCCAGTTATGGAACCACGGGAAATGATAGAATAGGAACCTTCCCATTTCTGGGACTCTTTTCCACTTTGAATTACGAAGATCTGTCGGGATTGGAGCCCTCCTCAGCGGACAACCCAGATATTCAGTGGGAAGAAACCTCAACCTTGGATATAGGATTTAAATCAGCCTTTTTCAATAATCGCGTCCGTCTTGATGTAAACTACTATGAAAAGCAGACCGACAATCTCTTATTGAATGTTCCCCTTCCATTACAAGCTGGAATAGGTACTTGGGCGATAGGAAATCCGATACTTTCCCAGAATGCAGGAAAAATTGAAAACAAAGGTTTTGAGTTCGATTTGAATACGGTCAACATCAGCAATGGGGACTTCGAATGGACCACAAGAATAAACCTATCTACAGTAGAAAACACGGTTTTGGAACTTCCTGGAGCCAACAGGGATGAAGAGGGAAGACAATTTGTCTCTGGATCAACACAGCAACGTGCCATCGTGGGGGAATCGGCCAATAGTTTTTATCTAATACGATATGTTGGGGTAAACCCGCAGACCGGAGAGGCAGAGTGGTTAAATGCCAATGACGAGATTACCAACAATCCTACTCCCGATGACAGAAAGATTGTAGGCGATGCCCAACCCGATTTCTATGGAGGAATTGCCAATACTTTTAGGTACAAAAACTTCGACCTAAACATTTTTGCCAATTATAGTTATGGCAACGATATTTTCATCGGTAGTATAAGATTCACTGATGCACCAATAGGGTTTAATCTCAGTACCCGTATGTTGGATTACTGGAGACAACCTGGTGACAATGCCTACTTCCCAAGGCTTGACGGTGACACAGCAGCCCTTTTTAGAACTACTTCTACAAATCAGTTGAAGGACGGTTCCTTTATTCGGCTGAAAAACATAACGCTTGGGTATACCCTCCCTAACAAGGTCATTGAGAAATTGAGGTTTATTCAAAACGCCCGCATCTACTTCACAGGAACCAACCTTGTGACCCTAAAGAATCGCGATTTAGGAGATAGAGATCCAGAAGTAACGAACAACATCAACCCCTTACAATTGGGTGAAAGCTTCTTCGTGGCACCTCAGGCGAAATCATACTTGTTCGGAATTAGAATGTCATTTTAACAATAAAATCATGAAAAAAAATAAAAATCTACTTTTTGTATTCTTCGCTGCACTTTTAGTGTTCAGTTCATGTGAGGATAAGCTATTTCTTGAACCTGAGGATAGCTTAACCCCTGATGTTGTTCTTTCTAGTGCCGCCTTGGCCGAGGGGGCCTTGGTCGGAGCCTACGGACGTATGCGAAGTGATAATGTATTTAATGGGACAACCCAGCTCACGCAAGACTGGATGAGTGATAACATCAATTTTGTGGGATCTTTTCCAACATTTCAGGAGATGAGGGACTATACCACAATTGCGAGTAATGGTTCGGTATCGGCTTACTGGAGAGATCATTTCTTTGTTTTGGCTTCAGCCAATTTCTTGATAAATAAACTCCCGGATGCCGAAATTCCAGATTTGGAAGATTCCGAAAGAGCTCGAATACTTGCTGAGGCCCGATTTATAAGGGCCATTACCAATTTCAATTTGGTCAATCTTTTTGCCCAGCCTTTTCAGGTCGCAAATGGAGCAAATGAGGGCATTCCTTTGGTTACGGAGTTTTTTGAGGGAGATATCGCCCCATTTCAACTCCCAAGAAGCACTGTGAATGAAACCCATGCATTTATTGAGCAAGATTTGCTTCAGGCTATACCCAATTTATTGGAAAGCACCAGCAGAGGAAGAGCTAGCCAAGGCGCTGCGCGTGCCTTATTGGCAAGGTTATACCTCTATACCGATAGGTTTGAACTAGCTGCGGATTTTGCAAATCAGGTCATTCAGGCTTCCGAATTTGAATTGGCGGCCGACTACAGTTTTTATAATCAAGACGATGCATCTGAGCATATTTTTCAGATTATCAATAATCCTGTGAACGCCCAAACTACCGGTCAAGGTTACTCCGGATTGACCAATCCCGCCGATGTTGCCAGAGGGGATGCCCCTTATTCACAAAACTTGCTGGATGCATTTGCCGAAGAACCTGGTGATTTGCGGTTTACACTTTTTAACCAGGAAGGCGTGGATGCCGTTCAGGGGACACAAACATTCACAACCAAATATCCTGACGCTGTAAATGCGGCAGACAACGCACCCGTTTTAAGAGTGACCGAGATGTATACCATTAGGGCCGAAGCAAATCTTAGAACGGGCCTTACTATAGGAGATACTCCCTTAAATGACATCAATGCGTTGAGAACGCGAGCTGGATTGCCAAATCTCGCTAATGTAACCCTTGATATCATTCTAAATGAAAAAAGAAAGGAGCTTTGCTTTGAAGGTCATCGAAGAATGGATTTGCTGAGAAACCGTTTGCCGCTGCGAAGACCGGGAATGGCCAATGAAGCAGAGTCTGCTTTCGGGGCTGATAAAACCATTTTGCCCATTCCAACTTCAGAAAGGGACTTAAATCCGAACATTTCACAAAACCCAGGCTATTAATTTCCTAAATAAATAGACTCTTTTTAGTTGGACCGCCATCATGTGATGGCGGTCTTTTTTTATGGGCAATGGATAACAATAAAAACATCCATTTTAATATGACGCAAGGTATTTTGAGCCAGTACACGATCGTACTTTGACCTTGAACAAGTCTCGCTTTCCCTGAGGATAGATTGCGCATACGTTCGACACCTTCTAGACCATTATTTCACCCCTTTTGTACCCAAACAGAAGATAGGCTATTATGCACGCGTTCGACCCTTATTTCTTTAACCAAATACTTAGTGCCAGAGTGGGCATAAACCTGCGTCATAAATTTCTCTTCAGTTCGTTTGACCGAACCAAAAAGTGTTGTTGGAAGGACAAGAAAGTCTGCAAAAAAAAATGCTATGGCACGAAAAAATCGCACCATAGCACATAACCAAAACTATTACATCAACTACTTTCATTCACTGAACGTAGTTGTCGCAATGGTTTTAAAATCGTATCACCAGTTTTTAAGTGTATACAAGAGCCCTAATCGAAGTACCCGATTGTTCACATCCCTGTAGCTGCTCTGCTCGTCGACATTGATAAAACCATGATCATACCCTAATTGAATGCTCAGACCATTATTGAAATTATATCCGGCACCCAAAGTCAATGCCAAATCAAACCCTTTGTAAATATCTTTCGCATCAGAACGAACTGTCTCACCATTTACTTCACTCTCCATTTCGGCATCCAATAAGAACGAAGGTTGCAATCCCATCTGGACCGCAAACTTAGACTTGATAAGATACTGTAGCTGTACTGGAACATCAATGTAGCTCAAACGGGTTTTGTTTGAGCCAATACCACTGATATCCGTTTCGCTTCCCTTGGTACTGAATCTTAACCCGCTTCTCGCAGATAGGTTGGAATTGATAGGTGTAGTTACACCGGCACCTATGAAAAAACCGGGAATGGCATCTTGGGAATCACCCCCGAACAAACCTGATGCGGCCAAACTGGAGCTTTCTGGATTTGAATCGTTTAAGCCATCTTTTTGTATTAAAGCATTTGTTGGCCGCTGGGCTTTTACTTCAGCAATACTTGCTTCATCTGGGGAATACCTGCTTTTTACAACCTGATTCGCCACGTTTGGCCCACCTTCAACATAGAGGCTTTTATAAAAAATCTCACACCCTGTGTTTAAACTTGCCATTCCTATGCAAAGAATACCGCCTAAAATTTTGTTCATTGTTCTCATGTAGTTCGTTTTTTGATTGTGATTTTTGATTGTTATTTGTTATTATGATTTAAACTTCCAAAAGCAATTGTTTTGACCATCCAACATTTCTATTCTTTGAATAAAACAGGATTGGGTTAAAGGTTCTCAAAACAATATTTATGGACACCTACCGTGTCCTGGAGCAAATACATAAGTTGTATTGCCCTGTTTCCATTTACCTGCAATCATGTTTTGAATATTTATGGGATAGTAACTTTTCGTACCCGTGTAGTCCGTTATTTCTAAGTAATACCCCCCTTGATAATCCAATACCTTCCAATCACCTTCGTTTTCGGCAACACCTGCGCCATAGGCCCTATTGTTCCTGTTTGTGGTGTGCTGTGTACCTTTTACTGTGTATGAACCGTCATAAGAATAATGATATCGTCCGTTGGCGCAAAAATCTATGTAAGTAATCGCGCTAGCTGAATTATCGGTCATGTAGGAAGACTCGGAATAAGTTACCAACTGACTTCCATTGATATAACTCGTCAACCTTTCCAAATCAGTCTGGGCTGAAACCGCATGGTAACAGATTAAGGTGAGTGCAGATAGCAATAATGTTTTACTTTTCTTCATTGTTATTCTTTTGTAATGTTGAATGTTGTACTAGACGTAATAGGTTCTTAATTGGTGCAGCGGAAACCCTTAAATAGATTCAATATGGGATATCAATACAAATGGGTAATGGCCTTCAAGACCGATAACTACCATCGAATAGGAGGTAATTACCAATTTGTTCACATCCTATTATGGATTCTAAAAAATGATTTCTTTACACCGTTTCATAGGGAATACATTGTTATGCAACGCTTTAGTGCTACTTATTTTCCCACAACGCAAAGGAAAGTTGCTTGGGCAAATGGTTTCTAGTGGTTTTCAACCAAACTTTAAGTAGCCGATACCCATATTTCAAGGGAAGTCAGATTTGGTCATCGTTATTGGCACTATGAAACTTATTAAATTGATAACCCCGATTACTGAATATTTTTAGACATCAAGAACTGACGGTAGTCCCAGACAAAAATCCAGCAAGTTTCGGATTTTGTCTCATCGATATAGTTCTGACATTTGTAATACAAAACCTAGAATTATGAATGCACAGCAAAATCTCAATTACCATAGAATTGCCGAAGCGATAGAGTACATAAAAAGTAATTTCAGGGAACAACCAAATCTTGATGAAGTTGCTTCAAAAGTGCATTTAAGTCAGTTTCATTTTCAGCGTTTGTTTAGCGAATGGGCAGGAACGACACCAAAAAAGTTCTTACAATACATCAGCATTGGGCACGCCAAAAGATTGTTGAAAGACCAAAACGCTACCCTTTTTGACACGGCTTTTGAAACGGGTCTCTCAGGGACTGGAAGACTACACGACCTTTTCATAAATATTGAAGGGATGACACCCGCAGAATACAAGAACGGAGGCAAGAATCTACTAATTAATTACAGTTTTGCCGAAAGTCCCTTTGGGAATTTGATTGTTGCCTCTACGTCCAAAGGCATTTGTCATATGGCCTTTGAGGAAGATGAAACTACTGCACTTAACAATTTGAGGCAAAAATTTCCGAACGCGACATTTCAAAGGAAGTTGGATTTGATGCAGCAAAACGCATTATTCATCTTTCAAAAGGATTGGAACGAACTATCCACAATAAAACTACATTTGAAAGGAACGGATTTCCAGCTGAAGGTTTGGGAAACCCTATTAAGAGTTCCGATGGGGCAACTTTCCACTTATGGCGATATTGCCAGGCAAATTGAAAAACCAAAAGCATCAAGAGCGGTAGGTACGGCCATAGGAAGTAATCCGGTTGCTTTTCTTATTCCTTGCCATAGAGTAATTCGATCATCGGGCGACATCGGAGGTTACATGTGGGGCAATACTAGGAAAACTGCTATTATTGGTTGGGAAAGTGCAAAAACCAGCATTTTGGAAGAGTAGCAAGTATCGGGTTTTTAAACAAAACGCATGTTTCAATATTTGCACTGAAATATTAAAAGCAATGCAAACATTGAAAGAAAAAACTATTCTAATTACAGGAGCAAACCGAGGAATCGGAAAAGCTCTCGTCCAGGCGTCTTTGGAAAAAGGTGCAAAAAAGGTTTATGCCACTTCTCGGGATTTAGAAAGAATGCCAGAGTTTAATGATCACAGAGTGGTACCCATTGAACTTGATATAACAAATAAGAGTCAAATTGCCGAAGTTGCTTCAAAATTACAAGATACCGATGTCTTGATCAACAACGCAGGTATTTTGACAGCCGGAACGATCTTGGAAGGAGAATGGGCTGATATTGAAACCGACATGAAGGTCAACTACTTTGGAACGATTAATATGATGCGGGAGTTTGCCCCTATGCTTATAAAGAATGCGCCTTCGAGAATAGTAAACTTCACCTCAATTGTGGCCTACTCCCCTTTGCCGTCCATAGCAGGTTATTCCGCTTCAAAGGCCGCTCTACTTTCGGCTACCTATTCCGCCAGAACTGAACTGGCAAAAAATGGTATTACTGTGCATGCTATAAATCCAGGCGCTATCGACACTGATATGAACAAAGGAAGTGATTGGGATATGCCCTCACCTGCCGATGTTGCCAAAACCATCTTGGATAAAATTGAGGAGGATGAATTGGATATCATACCAGAAGCTATTGGAAAAGGGTTTTTTCGGGCATGGAAAGAAGACCCGTCAAAACTGGCAGGCATATTTCACGATTTATACTACGAAGAATAACCGTTGGGATATTTGTAAACAGGAAAAAAAATCATTCAAACGAAGTTATTGAGGTGACCAGATTTCCCATGGACATCTACCTGACTAGGCAGTATCCAATTTTGAAGATTGTTTTTGTTTCTAATTTGCCCTTTTGGCGTTTTGAAAGTTCGGATCTTGAGCAAGATTTCTTTTTCTGTACTCGTCAAGATTAACTTTTTTGCTCCATTTTGTATAGGTAGCATTTTGGTACGAATCTGAGAATTTCAAGAACCCTTCTAAAGTTTCAAAAAAAACCGATGGGTCATCTTCATAAGGAATATGTCCGGCACCCTTAACCAATAAACAGCGAGCATTGGGGAATTGGTCTTTCATAAGTTCATGTTTCTCCGAGGAATAGGCCAAATCCCACTCGCCATCTATAATAAGCGTAGGAATCGGGCAATCTGTAAATGCCCCTTTTAGATCATAATTGAAATAGTCTTCAATCATGGTACCATAATAATTTTTATCATGAACAAACTCGTATCTGGCATACATCGCCATATCTGTTACCGTCCATTTCTTTAGGTGGCGCCTTTTCCAGTCCCCATTCATAAACGCGTGGAACAACATTTTTCGCTGCATGTCCGGATTAATTGTTTCAGAATGCACTGGGAATGCTCTTTTTCCATTAAAGGAATAGATTTGCTCAATCCTATTGCGTTCTTCTTTAGATTGAAAGTCATACTGCCTAGACCCTAAACCAATATCAATTGACATTGGTAACGCTGAACTTACCAAAACCATTCCCAATAAGTTTTCGGGATATTTTAAGGAGTATACCTGGGTAATTACTCCTCCAAAGGATAAGCCCAAAACAACCCATTTTTGTATCCCCAGTTTCTCTCTAAGCCTATCCAAATCATCTACGGCCTGCATTATGCTATAACCTTCCTCTTCTGGTATTCTTTCCGACAATCCCACTCCTCTGAGGTCATAATAGATTACCCTCGAAAATTTTGACGCTTCTAAAAAGTGAGGGTGGAAGTAATGAAGACTGGTCCCCGGCCCTCCACTGACCAAAACCAATGGAACCCCTTCCCCCATTTCTTCGACCCATAGATTCACGTTCCCAACTAATTCAAACCTTCCGGTAATGCCTAGAATTTCCTCATATCGTTTTACTACTGGTACCGGAAGATCATCTTTGTATATTACACTTTTTCTATCAAAAATCGTTTCTTCCTTACTTAAACCAGTTTTGTCAAATGACTGTAGGTATCGTTCTAACAATGGGATGTTAACATTTTTGTTAGGCACCATACTATTGGTATCAAAATCGAAAACGGTTTCCTGAGCATGTAGCCTATCAAGCCTAGGAGCAAAAGCAATCAAACCGGTCAAGAAAAGAAGAATTCCAGTATTTTTCATGTATAAAGGTTTGAGCTCCAAGATATATTCCAAGGAACTTTTTAACCTCCGGATTCATGAATTGGAAAACGATTTATAAGGATACCTGTCGGCACTGAACTGGTCGATTAAGTCAATATCGGACCAAGAGGCAAGCTTTTAACCATCTTTAGCCCGATATTCTGATGGTGTCAAATCGGTCATAGCTTTAAAGGCGACATTAAAAGTAGAAAGGCTGTTGAATCCTACATCCAGGGCGACACTTATTATTTTTGTTTTCTTATCTCGCGTCTTCAATAGGCATTTGGCCTCTTCTATCCTATACGTGTTGATATAACTCGCAAAATTCTGGTTGGCATATTTGTTTATGATTTCAGATACGTTCCGTGAAGATATTCCAACCGCTTCGGCAACAGATGTTACGGTTAATCCAGGATTTAGATAGAGCTGCTTTTCTTTCATCACCTCTTCAATTTTTTCAAAATACGCCTTACCTTTTTCCGCAGTTAGTTTGGAAGCCATATATTTTGGCGTTAAACTAAAATCAAAGGTTTTTTTTGAATTTATTCCCAAGTAAGCCAGTAGTACTATAAGAAAGGAATACGCAACAGGACCCGCAGAATACACCGGAAGGATGCCAACAAAAATCAATGTGTAGCATAACCAAATCAACCCCAAGGTAACAATCAGTTGTATGTACCATAACCTTAGTGGTTTCTTAAGGTGTTTCATCTTCCTCAGATATAAATGCAAACTCAATCCGAGATATAGATAAGATTGCAACAAGACGAAAGAGTAACTGAGGTTCCAAAAAATGCTATCATTCGAATTCGGTATCCATTGGCAGAACAAAACGTACAACAGGGATGGGGTGAAATGTAAGAAGTTAGACCTTTTAAAAGACCGGTTTTGAGATAACAAATGGTGGCCATATAGATATATAAGTGGGCCGACAGCCAAATTTGCTGCTAACCCCAAATTCTTTATAAAAGGTGGGAGTTCAACAAAATTGTAAAAAATAGATTTGGTAATTCGAAGGGCTAAAATGATTAAAAGCAAACCCAGGATACGGTTTTCCAGCTTTTCGTTTTTCAAAAAAACTATTCCGAAAAAAAAACTCAGCCCCAAACCAAAACTGCTAATAATTGATACAAGTATCGCGTCTAACATATAAAAATAGTATTACACATATAGCCGAATAACAATCGATTTCTTCCCTATTTCAAATGTAAAAAGATTAAACAGAATCCTTTGGAATTAAGGCTTCAGGGTTTTGGGTTGGGAATACTCCTAAAATAACTTCGGATGAGACCTCCTCATTTGAAGAAAAGACTTGTATAAACCATGCTCTAAAGGCCGTTTAAAAGAAATCGAACAGAGCAGCTATCCCGTTGTAGGATATAACCAAAGAAAAGAAGAGAGCTGCGATTAGCCCGAGATTTATCCAAAGATTTGTCCTAAACCCTTGCATCAATCTTTTGTTGTTTATCAAAAAGAGAATTCCCAGGATTACCAACGGCAAAACAAACACATTGAAAATCTGTGAAAGAATTTGCATTTCAACTGGGTTTGAACCAAATATTGGAACAATCATAGCGAACAAACAGGCAAAAGCGGTGATAATTTTGAATTGTCTTGAGCCGGTATCAAGTTCACCAGATTGATAATCAGAAACCAAAATGGGTACTATTAATAAAATGGGGAAAATGGAGGAGAGTCCCGCACTTAATGTTCCAAAGAAGAATAGGGTAAGTGCGAATTTCCCAGCAACCGGCTCCAAAGTGTTGACCATATCCAAAACTTGCGTAACAGGTTTGCCTTCATAAAAGAGGGCTCCGGTAGCTACGGCCATAATCGATGCGCTGATTGAAAACACTAAAATCGCGGCGACAACGGCATCCTTTTTTTGTTCTTTCAAATTTTCAAGAGTCCAACCTTTTCCTTTAATAAACAAAGGGCGGGATAAAAAGGTTGCAGCGGCCATAGTCGTTCCAACAAATGCGGCCACTAACATTTTACCACCTTTTACTTCTGGAATACTTGGAATTAATCCTTGCAACACATCAGAGGGCAGTGGGTACACCAAAAAAAGAGAAATCAAGAAAGATAGCCCCATAATAGTAACAAAAATGACAAGAACTTTCTCAAAAAAAGAGTACTTCCCAACTAACAGAAGAGCGTAAAAAACAGCTGTGACAACCGCTGCAATGCCAATTACGGTTTCATATTTATGTTGGGAAATCTCTGGAAAATAAATTGCAAAGATTTCATATATGATGTTGGCCGAGATTCCCATAATCCCCATCAGCGAGTTCCACTGACCAATGGCAATGCCAATAATGATGAGAATGGCGATGGTCTTCCCCCATTTGAGGTGTTTTTTGAAAGCAAACAAGGCCGTTTCTCCTGTGATCAAGGTGTAATTGCCATATACGTATATGAGAATACCCGAAAAGAGACAACTTAATAGTAGCACCCATAACAATTGCATTCCGAAGGTACTCCCAGCCACTATCATGGAGGTAACACTTCCAGTACCTACGGTATATCCAATCGCAAATATCCCTGGACCAAACGCCAACACCACAGCAATTAGTTTTTTCATAATGGAATTACTGCTTGGCACTTGATCGCTCATGGGTTCAATTTCGAATCTTAGTAATAGTGTCCAAAGTTTTTCTTACCAAACTTTCAAGTCCTTCAAAATCTTTTTTAGCGAGAATTTCCTTGCTAATCAGCTTAGACCCCATTCCAACACAGGTCACCCCAGCTTCAAACCAAGCCCTAAGATTCTCTTCTTCGGTGCTAACGCCACCAGTGGGCATAATACTGGTCCAAGGTTGAGGCCCTTTTACGGCCTTTACGAACCCTGGGCCATAGGTAGACCCGGGAAAGAGTTTTACAGTCTCACAACCCATTTCTTCTGCCTTGTTGATTTCCGTAAGTGACCCACAACCGGGAGACCAAAGTACTTTCCTTCGATTGCAGACCACTGCAATATCCTCCCTAAGAGATGGGGTAACAACAAAGTTTGCACCCATCTGCATAAATAAAGAAGCAGCTGCAGCATCGGTTATGGAACCTACGCCCATAATCATTCCAGGAAGATTCTCAATGGCGTATTTGTTCAGCTCTGAAAAAACTTCAAAAGCAAAATCGCCTCTAGCGGTGAATTCCATTAACCTTGCGCCACCATCATAGCAGGCCTTGAGCACTTTTTTGCCCAGTTCGGGGTCAAGATTGTAGAAAAGCGGAACCATTCCCGTTTCCCGCATTGCATTTGCTACTTCAATTCTTGAAAATTGTGCCATATTCGATTATCTAGCTACCCTTCCGGATGCATCACCACTCATCAATTTTTCCACCTCGGCCACGGTTACCAAGTTGGCATCACCTTTGATCGTATGTTTCAAGCATGAAGCAGCAACCGCAAAATTTAAGGCATTCTGGTCGTCTTCCGGATACTTCAAAAGACCATAGATCAAACCACCCATAAAGGAATCACCCCCACCAACACGGTCAACGATATGTGTAATTTGATATTCCGGGGATTTGTACATCTTCTTACCGTCATAAAGAACTCCGGCCCAAGTATTATGGGAAGCTGAAAGTGAGCCTCTTAGCGTTGTGATTACCTTTTTTGCTTTTGGAAATCGTTCCATCATCTGTTTGCAAACTGATAGAAAAGCCTCGGCCTTTACATGCTCGCCCTGGGTGGTTATGTCCAAACCTTCTGGCTTTATACCAAAATGTTTCTCAGCATCTTCTTCGTTACCCAAGACGATATCGCAATAGGCTGTCAATTCTGACATGATTTCTTCCCTTTTTGCATCATCACAATACTTCCAGAGTTTTGCGCGGTAGTTTAAGTCTGTTGAGATGGTTACACCCATATCACTGGCTACCTTAACAGCCTCTAAACAGGCATCTGCGGCTCCCTGCGAAATTGCCGGGGTAATACCGGTCCAGTGGAACCATTCAACACCATCAAAAACAGATTTCCAGTCCACCATGCCTTTTTCAATTTCTGCCATTGCCGAATGGGCACGGTCATAGACTACTTTGCTTCCCCTGCTGACGGCCCCTGTTTCCAAAAAATAAATGCCAAGACGGTCACCGCCAAAGATTATCTTATTAGTGCCAACACCCCTTTTGCGCATTTCCATAAAGGCGCAATGGCCGATGTCATTGTCTGGAAGCCGTGTCACGAAATCAACGGGAACACCATAGTTGGCTAATGATACTGCCACATTAGATTCTCCTCCACCATACACCACATCGAAATTATTTGCTTGGGAAAATCTTAAAAATCCCGGAGGTGCCAGACGAAGCATTATTTCTCCGAAGGTTACTACTTTTTTCATTTTTGATTGTTATTCAATTATTATCCAAGTGCTTAGCTAAAGGCAAGCCCTCCGTTGATGTCGATATTATCTCCTGAAATGAATGAAGCTTCATCTGAAGCGAGATAAGCCACCAAATCAGCGACTTCTTTTGCACCACCTTCCCTTCTCAAGGGTGTTCCAGCGGCCACTCTTTTCCTTACTTCATCCTTGGTAAAGTCGTCATGGAACTTTGTCCCAATTAGACCCGGGCAAACCGCATTTACTCGTATGCCCTTTGGGCCCAGTTCCTTGGCCATTGCCCTGGTAAATGTAGTCACGGCGCCTTTCGAAGAACTGTACAAGGCAGAACCTCCACCGCCACCATCTCTTGCGGCTTGGGAGGAAATATTGATTATAGCGGAACCCTTGGCCATCATGGGTTCAAAGGCTTGTGTAACAAAAACAGTGGACTTGAAGTTGACATCCATCACTAGGTCGTAGAACTTCTCGTCAAATTCTTGCAATGTTTTCCGCGCAAATAGACCTCCTGCATTATTCACTAGAATATCGATATTGTTTCCAAATGCTGCAATAACTTTTGTCTTTAGATTTGCAATATCGGACAGATTGGAAACATTTGCCTTAACAGCAATGGCTTGCTGCCCTAAAGCTCTTATCTCATCAACCGTTTCATTAGCTCCAGATTCTGAATTGA
>NZ_JANQIH010000054.1 GCF_028282265.1 Allomuricauda sp. | reverse complement strand
ATAAGAGCAATAAGTTTCAGCTTTGGTCACATGTCTGTTTTCAGCCCAGTTAGACGTAATAGCAAGTGGCCTCCGACCAGGAATTTCCAGTCCGCTGTATTTGCTTCAGGTCTCATGGCTGAGCTGTCTCCTGCTCAAAGTCCGGATATTTGAAAGTCGGATTGTCTCGTGGCTTATCTCACTGCCAAAAGATTTCTTTCATTCGCGTAAGTTGTTTGCAAGTCATTATTTGCTGGACTTTTTTCTTTCCATCTTTTCAATGTCTTTTTTTTTTGCTTGCATTTGCCTAGTTCCTTGTTATAAATTAATTATCAGTTTAATTATATACAGATGCGAACTGCTATTACAGTCTTCTCCTGCAGTACCCATTTATCAAAATTGTAGGGAGGGTCTGCAAAAATAATATCCACCTTGGGGGAAGTATTTTCCAAATATTTGTAAACGTCGGCTTTGATTGTAGCAATCGAAAAACCAAGCTCTTGGGCAGTTTTGTTTATGAATTGCAAACAGCCTGGATATTTGTCTACCGCCACGATACTTTTTGTGCCACGCGATGCAAACTCAAAACTTATGTTTCCCGTGCCAGCGAAAAGGTCAAGTACGCTTATTTCTTCAAAATCAAAACGGTTGTTCAAAATATTGAATAGACCTTCCTTGGCCATATCGGTCGTGGGGCGTACAGGTAACTTCTTGGGAGCTGTGAGTCTCTTTCCCTTGTGGGTTCCCGAAATAATTCGCATTAAAGCGTATTCAAAATTGTAAAATCAATGCTCGTAGTTTCTGACCCATCCAAAAAATAGGATGAACTTGGGGGTACAAAAACAGATATATTTTTCACGTAGCGATAGGCAAGTTCGTACCGTGAATCACCTTCCTCAATATTTCCGAAAAGTTTCAATTGTACTTTGGTTGTATCCAAGTTAAGTTGTTCAAGTACAAAAAGGAGATAGTAAAGAAAATCCTCAGGGGTGCTATATTCAAAATAGTTGTAAAAGAGGAGCTTTTTTTCTGATACTACCACAATCTCCATTTCCTTTTCATCAACATATCCATAACAGACCGTATCTGAAGATGCTTTGTTCTGGCTCAACAAAGTGGATATGAGAACTGTACCACTGTGCTTAAATTCAAACTCCCCAAAAAGATCAAAAAAATAGTTGTTCACATTGGTGAAAGGCACATAAACATTAATGATGTCATGATTTTTAAGCTCATCGAACACGATATGGTCGTTTGCCATGATTTTGGTATTGAACTTCAAATAATTCGGAAGCTCATTTTCATCAAAAAGTGTTTTGGGCACTAGGCTAAAGAGTGGATTTTTATGAATTACAACAATTTCACCAAAGGAGGTGTTCTTAATGTTATTTTTATTGAGTGCCTCCTTTACTTCCTTCAGTAAAAGGTAAGGGGTTGATAAACTTTTGAAACGTATCTTCTCATACGCCAAGATATCATTGGAAATTGAGTCGAGTGCACAAAAAGAAAGTCCATTCAAACCAATTTGAATGGACAGTTTATTGTTCTTATTTCCTATTTCCTTAATCTCCTTTTCGGTCATAAATGGGAGGCCAATTTCCGTTGGTGCTTACATCTACCAAAGATCCTACCTTAATCTCTGTACCATTCACTTCTTCCACACTTTGATGGGCATTCTCTCTATCCAACAAGTCTTTCGGCTGGTCATATAGAACCACATTTTTCTTAACCTTAGCTTCAAAAACAGGGGCTTTATAACCACTTTTATCGATGATATCGGCTTTCATCTCAAACTTCTCGTTGTTTTGGGCATAGGGGACATCCATCATGCTTTTAAAGCGGTCATCACTTTTAAATAAAGAATCTTTCACTTTCACAAACCCGAGGGTATCAATAACTACGGTATCTTTTTGAAGTTCAATACCATAAGTTTTATCAAATCTCATAAAAGAAGAGTCACGCTGCTGGGTGATGGTGAAACTCCCTGTATCAACAAACTTAATTAAGCTATTAAAATCATTGGCAAACTTGCCATTTACAGTTTTATACGCTTCTTGCGAATCCCTAATGTCCTTAAGCTTGGCAATAACTTTGGAAAAACGTTCTCTTCTTACTTTCTTAAATTCAATGGGAGCATTAATAGACTCATAAATCTTATATCCTAGAAAAATGCTCAAAATCCCAAATACGATTACAAGAATCGGTTTTATTTTTTGGGGTAAAAATCTGTCAATAAGGAATACAAGGCCTATGGTAACAAGGCATATGAGAACTACAATTATAATTAAGTTTAACATACCAATATTGTCTTTCAGAGTTAATTTAGCGGTTACTGACAAATCTACAATTTTTTTTTAATCACGAAACTTTTTGCTTTAAAAAACAACCCTATCTTTAAAGCCCATGAACTACCCTACATCGCAGGAATTCCGGTCTTTACTCATCCAAAAGTTTCCCTTTCAGGTTACGGAAAAACAGGAAATAACCTTTGGAAAACTGGCAGCATTTGTACTTGGGAAAAACAAGGAAGAATTGTTTCTTTTAAGGGGGTTTGCAGGTACGGGTAAAACAACTATCGTCGGCACATTGGTGTCAAATCTTTGGAAGGTTCGTATGAGCGCAGTTCTCATGGCGCCAACAGGAAGGGCGGCGAAAGTGATGTCTTCCTATTCTGGAA
>NZ_JANQIH010000306.1 GCF_028282265.1 Allomuricauda sp. | reverse complement strand
AATTTCCTGAAGCCAAAAAAGCTCATTTTGTGTGAATTTATATGATTTCCATGGGCTTTCATTGCTCTTGTGGAACCCTATGATCACCAGATTGAAATCCGCCAATTTCTGTTTGTATCCAGCAATGTCCTTGGCTTCAACCAAAGTAACCTTGGTGTAGTTGGACAACATGTCGTAAAAAGGTGTCCCATCTCCATCACCAAATTTTACATAGGCAATTCGTTTGTTTTCCAAGTTTTTGATGGGCATCAAGGAAAAATTGTTCTTTGCAATGGTAATTGCATTTTCAATAGCTTCCTCATAAACCATATCGTTCTCGGTTCCCAATAAATCCTTGTCTATTTCTTCGAGATTGACAGGTTGGTACTCATGCAATCCGGCTTTATATTTGGCCATCAGGATTTTTTTTACCGAAAAAGCCAATCTTTTCTCCGTCACTACACCTGTCTCGTAGGCCTTGAGCATGTTTTCCAAAGCTTTTGCTGGATTTTCGGGCATGAGCAAAATATCATTACCCGCTAAAAAGGCTTCCAACTCCACACCGCCTTCACCTGCAAATGCAGAAACGGCCTTCATGTTCAGGGCGTCTGTAATCACCAGGCCTCTGAAATTCAAATCATTTCGCAAAAGATTGGTTACAATGGGCCTCGACAATGAAGAAGGGCGTCCAGCTCTGAGTTCCAATTCGGGTACCTCCAAATGGGCCACCATAACGGAGCTCAAGCCTTTTGGGATGAGTTGCTTGAAGGGATAAAGCTCGATGGAATCCATTCGTTCCCTTGTCGCATCAATCAAGGGCAAAGCTTTATGTGAATCTGTTTCCGTATCTCCATGACCGGGAAAATGCTTCCCGCAGGCCAACACTCCGGCTTCTTCCATTCCCTTCATAAAAGCGGCTCCTTTTACCGCAACATTTTCAGGGGATTCCCCAAAAGAACGGTTCCCAATAATTGGATTTCTCGGGTTATTGTTCACATCAAGGTCAGGGGCAAAATTAATGTGAACCCCTATACGCTTGGCATGTTTTCCTATTTGATAACCTACTTTTTCAACAATCGCACTATCTGGAATGGCTCCCAATGTCATATTCCACGGAAAGGCATAGGTGGAATCCAATCGCATTGACAGGCCCCATTCTGCATCCATCCCTATCAACAAAGGTATTTTCGAAGCTGACTGGTACCGGTTTGTAAGCTGCGCTTGTCGAACGGGGCCTCCTTTAGAGAAAATAACACCTCCTATATTTTGTTCCTTGATCAAGGCTTCCACTTTGTCCAAAGCAGATTGGTTTTGGTTGGAGGCCACACTTACCATGAACAACTGACCTATACGTTCCTTGATGGACATTTCCTGATACTTCGCTTCGACCCAGTTTGCCTGAGCCAATGAATCTTGGGTGACCAAAGGACTTTTTTGACCCTTGACACTCAAAAAAACCAGTAAGAGAAAGGGTAAGTAAAAGTTTATTCTCATACATCTGAGGTCTAGCAAATAAACTTGCTACTGATAAAAATATTGCATTTCATCGAAGAACAAACTGTATTTAAGACAAATTAAGGATTCTACTTAAGGAAACGGGCATGCCAACTATCTTGGGCGGGCACCTCCCAATGCTCCAGATATTCCTGTTTATTGGTCACCAGATTATTAAAAACAACCGTGTCTTTGGAAACGGCCTTGTCCTTAGCCATTTTTTTGAAGTCTTTGAGCGGTTTGTACGTGATGTACTCGCCTTGCTTAAAGGAGACATTCATACGGTCCATCAGATTTACGTTGTAATTCTGTTCCAAACTCTGAATAAAGTGGACTGATGAATCAATGGAACAGCCAGAAGCACTGGCGTGGGACTGGTCAAGTCCAATTATGATAAACCGCTTATATTTTATTTCGAAACCTGCTTGCAATTCGCTTCCATGTGCTGTCCATTTGTCAATGAACAAGGCAAGTTGTTGCTCAACTTCCGAAAGTTCGGCATCGGAAAAACTTCTATCGGATTGATAAATCCAGATTCTAGCGTTGTCGGGGAGAACTTCAAAATCAACTAGCATATCAAATAGAATTTGCAATAAGTTCAGCTACATCCAAAACGGTAACACTATCTTCCTTTTCGTGTGCCTTGATGCCATCAGTCATCATGGTATTGCAGTAGGGACAGCCGGTAGCAATTATATTGGGATTGGTTTCCAGGGCTTCTTTGGTACGCAGTACATTGATGTCCATATCCCCTTTTTCAGGTTCCTTGAACATTTGAGCCCCACCAGCACCACAACATAAAGCTGTTTTTTTATGGCGTTTCATCTCTATTACATTCGCATTGGTTTTTTTGAGCAATTCTCTTGGCGCATCAAAAACAGAGTTGGCTCTTCCCAAATAGCAAGGGTCATGGAATGTTACGCGCTTTTCCTTGTAGACCTGAGCTTCCAGAGACAATCGGCCGGAATCTATAAGCTGTTTGATAAATTGGGTATGATGAAAAACTTCATAATTTCCTCCCAAACCAGGATATTCGTTTTTAAGCGTATTGAAGGAATGGGGGTCGCACGTTACAATCCGTTTTATTTCATAGCCGTTTAAAACTTCTATATTCATCATGGCCTGCATCTGAAAAAGAAACTCATTGCCGGCACGTTTTGCCACATCACCCGTACAACTTTCCTCAGCTCCCAAAACGGCAAAATCCACGTTGGCCTTGTTCAGAATTTTTACAAAAGCCCGAGAAATTTTTTTGGCCCTATCGTCATAACTTCCAGCGGAACCTACCCAAAACAATATTTCTGGCTGCTTACCTTCAGCCAGAAACTGCTCCATAGTTTTCACCTTTAATGCTTCACTCATAGTTCTATGGTTATTCGTTTACCCAGTTTAAACGATCCATTTGATTATATGGCCATGGCGCGCCATTGTTTTCAATATTGGACATCATATTATTCAAGTCCGAAGGCGCAGCGGACTGTTCCATCACCAAAAATCGTCTCATCTCCACAATTATGGAAAGTGGATCAATACTTACCGGGCATGCTTCAACACAGGCATTGCACGTAGTACAGGCCCAAAGCTCTTCTCTAGAAATGTAGTCGTCCAACAATTGTTTGCCATCCGGTACAAATTCTCCATTGTTGGCATCCATGTTTTTTCCGACTTCCTCTAACCGATCTCGGGTATCCATCATGATTTTTCGAGGAGAAAGCTTTTTCCCTGTCTGATTGGCAGGACACTCCGAAGTACAGCGCCCACACTCGGTGCAAGTATATGCGTTGAGCAATTGTACCCAGTTTAAATCCATGACATCTGAAGCACCAAATTTCTCTGGTTCAGCCTCAGTATCACTGGTGGCAGCAAAGGGATCGGCCGAAGGGTCCATCATTAGTTTCACCTCGTTGGTCACTGACTCGATATTATTGAACTCACCTTGGGGTGTCAACTTTCCGTAGTAAGTATTTGGAAAAGCCAAAAGAATATGTAAGTGCTTTGAGTAATACAGATAATTCAGAAATGCCAAAATTCCCAGAATATGAATCCACCAAGCTGCACGCTCAATTATAATCAGCGTTGGAATGGAAAGTCCTTCAAAAAGGAGAGCTACATATTGACTCACAGGAAAAGCACCTGCCTTTACATAATATTCTGTATTGAGCTGTTGTAACTGGTAATCAGCGCCGTTCATGGTCAAAAAGAGCAGCATCAAAATCAGTTCGATGTATAAAATCCAGTTCGCATCTTTTTTGGGCCAGCCCGTCATTTCGGGCTTGATAAAACGTTGCAGTCGGATAATGTTTCGACGCATCCAAAAAACAAGCACGGCTACAATCACCAAAAAGGCCAAAATCTCGAAAGAACCAATAAGAAAATCGTAGAAAGCTCCCAGCGGGGCAAAAATTCGGTGTGTGCCCAGTAACCCATCCAATATGATTTCAAGCACCTCAATATTTATGATGATGAATCCAACATAAACGATAACATGCATAAGACCGGCTATAGGACGGACGACCATTTTGGTTTGGCCCAGTGCAATTCGCGCCATGTTCTTCCAGCGTTGCGGTTTGTTGTCACTAACATCCACGTCCCTACCCAATTTGATGTTTCGAGTGAGCTTTTTTACATTTTTAACAAAAAAACCAATACCCAACGAAAGGAGAATGGCAAACACAATATTTGGTAAATATGCAGTCATATGAATACTTGGGTTCAAAAATACAAAATTTATTATGCATGCATAATAAATTTATTAACTACTTAGCTTGCTACTGTTTATTGGCAGGATCATCTTCAGGGAGTTCATACTCCTTTTGTTTCTTTCCGAAGACTGAAACATTGACGTACCGTTTGGGGTTCAATCTGAAATCCTGTAATAATAAATCAAGTTCTCGAGAAGCTTCTGCGAGATTATCGTATAATTTATCATCTTTTGCCAATTTTCCAAGAGAGCCCTCTCCTTTTTCAATTTTGCCAAGAACTGCATTCAACCGTTCAACCGTGGTTTGAAACTCGCTTACGGTAGCAGCAAGTCCCGCTTTGCTCAAAGAATCAGAAAGCTTTGAAAAATTGGAGGTTATATTGTCCACATTTTTTATGGAACTATCAAGTTGTTCTTTATTGTTCTCCAGAAGCGTATTCAGTTTGTCGGCGCTTGCCTTAAAGGAAGCAACCAAATCACTCAAACCTGCAATCCCATCTTTAAGGTCTTGCTTGGTAGGTTCGTCCAATATGGCGTTCACGTTCATTAGCAAAGAATCGGCATGTGAAACCGCACCCTCAACCTTCATTTGCAAAGGTGTGAGTTTTTGCTGAACCAATTCGGTAAGACCCGGCTTGGTCTCGCTTGTAAGGGTGTCGCCCGATTGTGCGATGGGAGCCCCATCAAAAACGGGATTTATTTGGATTCCTTTACCACCTATAATTCCGGTATCGTAAAGTTCCGCTTTGCTATTCTTGGAAAACTCAAAATCGTTGTTGATGGAAAAGGTAACCAAAAGCTTGCCGGAGTTATCTTTAAAACGGATGCTGTTCACATTACCTACGGCAAAACCATTTATGGTTACTTGAGTACCTGGTTGAAGTCCTCCTACGTGATTGTATACCGCATAAAAGGTTTTGGTATTCTCGAAAAGTGCTGAGGATTTTAGGTAGTTATACCCAAGGATAAAAGCCAGAATGCCTACAAGTCCAATTATCCCAGTTTTAATTTCCCTGGTAAGTTTCAAAAGGTTTGGTTTTCTGTTTCAAACAAAATTAGGACTTTTTTTGACAAGGTCATATTCGTTTTTGGACCTACTTTAGCACCGTCTTTAGAGAAACACGACTACCATTTTTATAGGCTACGATGTACGAGGTAGGATATCCTTGGGCATCCGCTTTGGCTTTAAGCCGTTTAGCTTCATTATAACTTTTTGCATTACCGTACATGTAGCGATAAAGATTTTTGTAAGGTT
>NZ_JANQIH010000282.1 GCF_028282265.1 Allomuricauda sp. | reverse complement strand
AATGGTGGTAGCCTTCAAAACGGCTCAATTACTACAGTTGTTGCCAGTGGTGGAGACCAAAATATTGGCGTACCCCCAAACAATACAAGTAGCGACTGGGTTGTACTTTTAAAAAACACTTCTTTGGATGACGCCAGTATTTCCATTGATAACGAAACGGTTGCAGAAGGTGATGACGCAGTATTAACGATTAGTCTTACAGGTGAAGTATCGGGTGGGTTCTCAGTAGATTATACCACGCAAAATGGTTCCGCACTTTCTGGGGATGATTATCAGGCCGCTTCAGGAACAATTAATTTTTCGGGAAACGCAGGAGAGACACAGCAAATCATGATTACGACCCTTGACGATGCCGAAATTGAGGGAGACGAGACCTTTTTTATTAATTTGAGTGATGCCACCAATGGCGTTGCCATTGATGACGGACAAGGTCAAGTAACACTACTTGACGACGATGACGAACCTGCCCTAAGTATTGATGATGTTACTGTGGA
The DNA here is from genome assembly GCF_028282265.1 of Allomuricauda sp. Lineage (GTDB taxonomy): Bacteria > Bacteroidota > Bacteroidia > Flavobacteriales > Flavobacteriaceae > Flagellimonas. The sequence goes on along the minus strand of NZ_JANQIH010000282.1, from coordinate 10,199 downwards.
AGAAGGTACAGATGCCATTTTTACCGTGACTCTTGATCAAGATGTTGCAGGGGGTGTTTCTGTCGACTATTCAACTTCTAATGGGTCCGCAATAGCTGGAAATGATTACGACGCGGCCTCCGGTACTTTGAGCTTTACAGGGACCGCTGGGGAGCAACAGACCATTTCCATTTCAACCAATGATGATTTGGAAGTTGAAAACAACGAAGAATTTACGGTTGAACTCAGCAACTCCTCCGCTGGGGTTTCCATTGACAAATCAGAAGGTACCGCAACTCTCACAGATAATGACATTGCCTCAACGATATCCATAAACAATGCTACTCTTCTTGAGGGTGGACTCGCCCTATTGACGGTTACCCTGGATCAACCTACAGCCTCCGGCTTTACCATCGATTTTACAAGTCAGGGAGGAACAGCAATTTCTGGTTCTGACTTTACACCTGTAAGTGGCACACTTAATTTTGTCGGGACGGGAGGAGAAGCACAGGAAATTACCATACAAACCTCAGATGACACCACCGTAGAGCCCAATGAAACCTTTCAGGTAATCATTTCGAACGTTGTTGGAGCGACTGTGGACATCTCTGACCCGATTGGTGAGGTCACCATCGAAAATAATGATTCAGCCTCTTTATTTGTTGAAAATGTATCCGTTTCTGAAGGAGGTACAGCGGTTTTGACCCTAAGTTTGGATAACTCAGTCTCGCTCGGATTTACAGTTGACTACAGTACAGCAGATAATACGGCACTTTCAGGTAGTGATTACCAAACTACCAATGGTATGGTTTCCTTTAACGGTATTTTGGGTGAAAATGCCTCTGTAAGCGTATCGACCATTGATAACTTTGATGTTGAAAATACCGAGGATTTCTTGGTTTCATTTGCCAATGTTCAGGGTCCGTTAGCGGGATTTATCGATTTTGATGTTTCCCAGGCAAGTGTAGAAATCGTGGATAATGATACCGCCGACCTTACAGTGGAGGACTTCGCCGTTCTTGAGGGAGGACAGGCCGTATTTTCCGTATCACTTAGCAACGGAGTAGATGGCGGCGTTACGGTAGACTACGCCACTTCTGATGACACAGCCACTGCAGGCTCTGATTACACCGCACAAAATGGGACACTTTTTTTTAATGGGGATGCAGGGGAGGTACAACAAATTAGTATTACCACCATCAGCGATGGAGTTATTGAACCTTCTGAACAGTTCAATTTGAATTTTTCCAATGTGAGCAATCTTTCCGTTAATTTGGTTTCGACTACTGTTACCGGTACCATTATCGACGGAAATTCAGCTTCGGTCTATATAAACAGTAATACTTCAGTGGAAGAAGATGATGGGCAGGCCACATTTTCGGTAACCCTTTCCTCGGCTGTGGCGGCTCCCTTCACAGTGGATTATAGAACCGAGGATAATACGGCATTTGATGGTGAAGATTATCAATCAAGCTCTGGTATCCTAAGTTTTGCTGGAACAGCTGGTGAAGTTCAGCAACTTTCTGTACCCATTATTGACGATGGAGCTGTGGAGCCAACCGAAAGATATTCAATCATTATCGATAATATTTCTGATAATACTATAGAGATTTCACAAGCTACCAGCACTGGATTCATTCTAGATAATGACGGTGCCGAACTTAGTATTAATAATGTAACAGTTTCTGAAGGGGTAACTGTTCAATTTGAAGTATCCCTGAACAATTCTGTAGGTGACCCATTTACCGTAGACTTTACAACTTTGCCCGGAACGGCAGCAGCTGGGCAAGACTTTGAGGCCACTAGCGGCACCCTCAACTTTAATGGCATGGCTGGAGAAATTCAAACGGTCTCAGTTAATGTGTTGGATGATGTCATTTCTGAAAACACGGAAACTTTCGTGGTAGAGCTATCGAATTTACAAGGTGCGCAAGTCATTATTGCAGGCAATCGAGGAACTGCAACCATTCTTGATGACGATACTCCCAACCTTGTTTTTACAGATGTGACCGTAACCGAGGGAGAACAGGCCCGAGTGGAATTAAGACTTAGTGCAGCAACAACGACAACTTTTACAGTTGATTACTCGACCACTGCAGGTACAGCCACAGAAAATCAAGATTATACCCAAGCCAACGGAACCTTGAGCTTTGCAGGAACGGAAAATGAAATACAAACTATTATCGTCAATACGGTTGATGACATGGTGGTAGAAAGCCTAGAAAATTTTACCGTACAAATAGGAAACATTAGTGGCGCCCTCGTAAATCTTCCGGACAATGAGGCTTTGGTGAGCATTAGGGATAATGAACCTAGTTCACCCACGATCCAAATAAGTGAACCCAGTGTGGAGGAAGGTGAAATTGCCATATTTGAGGTTTCTCTTATAGGAAACGTACCAGGAGGATTTACGATTGACTTTAGCACCCAAGAAAGTACAGCCTTGGAAAGCACTGATTATCAGGCTAGCAGCGGCTCCCTTACTTTCAATGGTAATAATGGCGAAGTGCTGGAAATAATGATTCAAACTATTGATGATTTGGAAGAGGAAACGGATGAACAGTTTTTTGTCGCCTTGAGCAATCCTTCCAGTGCCGAGGTTTCCTTGGCCAACGACAATGCCATTGCCACTATTTTGGATAATGACATGGGTTTAGGCAATCTACCTTTGGTCACCATTGCGAATGCAACCGAGGAAGAAGGAAGATCGATGACCGTTCCTATTAGTTTGAATATGGTTTATGACGAAGTACTTGAATTACGTATATCGTTTGAAGACATTACTACTACTCCATCCGATTTTGACCCTACTCCCCTCACGGTGCTTTTTAATAGTGGTGAGACCGAAGCGGAAATTAGAATACCTCTTTTTGAAGATACTGAATTTGAGGAAGAAGAGACTTTCAACATTCTTGTTGAAAGTGTAGTTCAAGGCACAATTGCGAATCCAAGTGTTACGGCAATTGGCACTATAGAGAACAAACCTGAAATGATTCTTTATCCCGTTCCCCTTCAAGAAAATACTACTCCCCTGAACATTACTGGTGTAGGAAATGGCACATTTATTCTATCAGTTTATGAGATTTCTGGTAAAACCCTGATATCCCAGTTGATAGAAATAACGGCTAACAATTATTTGGTTGAGAATGTTAGTTCTCTTTCTAACGGGACCTATGTTTTGGCCCTACAAAATTTTGGTTCAGGTAGGGAATTTGCCAAATACTTTGTTGTGAACAAGTAAATAGCTGTCTTTTTTTAATCTAAAATTCTTCCATCGCCCAATTCTATTTGGCCAAGTTCAACAACAGATTTTTTTGGGTATTTTGGTTTCTTTAACCGATTTAATGGAAATCACATCGCAAAATTCATCCTCTGGTTTTTTTTTCTTTTAATTTTAGGGCGATCAATGCAACTTTTTGAGGACGTATTTCCATAATGTTATTCAATTCGTTTGAATTTCTTATTTTTTTTCCGGTAGTATTAATAGGTTACTATCTCCTTGCCCATAAATATCGATGGGCTTTTCTTCTTGTAAGCAGTTATTACTTTTATATGGCTTCAGAGCCTGTCTTGGTGCTTTTGCTGCTTGCATCGACTTTAGTGGATTACTACTGTGGCCTTAAAATGGACAAGCTCCAATCGAAAGATTTGAAGCGAAAGTACTTGGTGATAAGTATTTTATCAAACGTTGGGATTCTAATTGCATTCAAATACCTATTCTTTTTCATTGATTCACTCAATACCGTACTTAGTTTTTTTGGTGTGGACCTTCCATCCGCTGAAAAGGTGCAGGGCTATTCCATAAATCAAATTTTATTGCCTGTCGGAATCAGTTTCTATACGTTTCAGACCATGAGCTATACCATTGAAGTGTACCGCGGAAGAATTTCGGCAGAAAGACACTTGGGGAGATTTGCTCTTTACGTTGCCTATTTTCCGCAGCTGGTTGCAGGGCCCATTGAAAAAGCTACCCGTTTGTTACCTCAGTTCCGCAAGGAAATCAAGGCGGACCTGCAGCAAATCAGACAAGGTCTTATTTTAATGGCCTGGGGGTTCTTTTTAAAGGTGGTCGTCGCCGACCGACTGGGTTTATATGTCGATTTGGCCTACTCAGACCCAGAAGCTTATAGTGGGTTACCACTGATACTTGCTGCGTTCTTTTTTGCGTTTCAAATTTATTTTGATTTTTCAGCGTACACAGCAATTGCCATAGGTGCGGCAAAAACCATGGGTATTTCGCTAATGGATAATTTCAATCGGCCTTTGTTCGCTAGTAGTATCAGGCAATTTTGGCAACGATGGCACATATCCTTGACCCAATGGATTAGGGATTACTTGTATTTTCCCTTGCGAAAGAATTTAAAAGCTACGCCACTTCTGTCCGTATCCATTGTCTTTTTTGTTATGGGTCTATGGCATGGTGCGAATTGGACATTTGTAGTTTGGGGACTCTTAAACGGTGCATATTTGGTGGTGGAAACCTTTTTGCTTCCGTACCGAAAACTTTTGTTTAAAAAACTGGGATTGCAAGGCACACCTTCTAAAATTTTAGGGTGGTCGGCCGCATTTGTTTTGATTGTTTTCTCATTGATTTTCTTTCGTTCACCTACTATTCAAGATGCATTCTTGTATATACGGCATCTTTTTAGCATTCAGAATCTCCATTTCAACATCTTGAATAACTATTTTGAATTGATTATCAGTATTTTACTGATATTGGGCGTGCAGATTGTTCATTACTTCAAGGGTAATTCCAAAGTCTATGAGTTGGTCATTTCCCAATCCGTTTCGATACGATGGTTGATTTATCTTACTTATATACTTTTTATGGTCCTTTTCGCGATCAACAGGCAGAATACATTTATTTATTTCCAATTTTGAATCAATGAAGGTATTCATAGCAAAGATTTTAGTTTTCATGGTGCTGTTAGTGACGGCTTATCTTCTTATGGTACATAAATTGTCTTTAGGATATGTGGATCTGTACTATCCGAAATTTACACAGCCTGCCGGAAGCTTAGTTATCGGTTTGTCGCGAGCCCATACCGATATTGACCCTGCGGGATTTGATGGGTTACTGGCCAAAGAGGGCTTTAGGGGACCTATGATGAATTTTGCATTTGACAGGTTTCAATCCCCATTTAGTGAGCTTTATTTAAACGGCGTAAAACGAAAATTGAACCATGCTAAAAATGGGCTTTTTATAGTTGCAGTATCCCCAGGTGACTTTACGGCCCCTCGTAATATGGATGCCGATTTGTTTCAAAAAACAGAAGAAAAGCTTGTTATGGGAAAACTGTACAATTTCTCGGAGTCTCCCAATTACGATTATATTATAAATTGTTTTGGGGAACCATTATACAGTGCCTTCTTTCCGAATAGGGCATTTGAAAATCAGGTTTCCCATTCGAACGGATGGAATGAAATACGAAAAGAGAACCGAGGTAATGTAATTAGTAAAGAGTTAATGTATGATTGGCGTAAAGCCACATTACGAGCTTATGAAAGAATCATTGAGCAAGAAACGGTTTCTGAATATCGCTTGAATTCTTTTAAAAAAATACTTGACTATCTTACAGTGCACGGAGAGGTCTTTCTGGTAAGGTTACCAGCACATAACGAGATAACCGAACTTGAGAATAAATATTGGCCTTCTTTTGATATGGACATGGAAAAAATCGCCGAGGATTTCAATATCCCATATTTAGACTATTCAGGATTCTCTGAAACCTACACTACCTACGATGGTTCGCACTTGCTTTCTGAAAGTGCTAAAAGAATAACGGCTAAAATTGTTGAGGATATAGAATCCATAAAAAAACAAGGTTTATAAATAACAAAACCATCCAAACCGAACATGGAAAAGTTACCGGGTCATTACGGCAAATCCACCATTTTTAGATTGTACCTCGAACGTGCACTCTTCGGCCTTCATGACAATAAGGTAAAGAACCTATTGACCCTTCAAGATTTTGACCCTAATCTGCTTTCCAAAGAGGAGTTTAAGCAATCCTTTTTTCTAGCCAAGGATATTCCTGATTATTTACAAATTCCTTTAGCGATACCGAGTCATCTTAAGGTTAAAAACATAAGGCAGTACCAAGGTTATTTGGTCAACTTAAACAATCATTCAGATGTTTCAAGCTTTTTGAAAGATCAGCTCAGCAAAAGAAATATCAAAAACCTGTACAGCAAAAAGCGAAAATTGGAGCGACTTGAAGGAGTTTCCTATGAGATTTATTTTGGGAGAATTGAAAAGTCAAGATATGATCTTTTGTTTGCTACTTTTTATCAAATACTTAAATCACGGTTCGACCAAAAAAAGATATTCAACAAGCATTTGTTCCTCTGGAAAGAGCTTTATCGCTTTACCTACCCCCAAATTTTGGATAAAAGAGCATCGTTGTTTGTGATTTCAAAGGAAGGTCAACCGCTTTGTCTTTGTCTCAACTATCATCTGGAAGATGTAATTTTCAGTCATATTCAGACCTATGACCCAGAATACTCATCTTTTAATTTAGGTGATATTAGTATGCTCAATCAATTGGAATGGTGTTTTGGTAATGGCGTCAAAATTTTCGACGTCTCAATGGGCTTTAATCCGTATAAGCAAAAATGGTGTAACCATATCTATCAATTTCATCATCAGTTGCTTTACTCCCCTACCTCCCCAAAGCATCAAATACGTAAGATGATTACGGTGACCAAACTGAAGCTTATGCAGAAACTTCGAGACCTTGGTATTGCCGGAAAGTTGATCAAGCTTGACCGATGGTACTATTATCTTTATAAAAAACGAATAGAGAGTTACGATTGGAATCAGAACAATGAAACCTAATCTTTTGATTTCAGAGATTGCCCAGATATTCCAGATATGCCCTCAATTTTCACAAACAAAATGTACAAAAGCTTAGATTTTCATGATGAAGTTTTGTTGGCTGACAAGGTGCATGAGCTATGGGACTCTTTTCATAATACGTATTCTGGAAAGCTTCTTTACAAAACCGATATCGATTCATCTCTGAATTCGAAACCTGTCTTTTATATCAAAGACGTACCTGATTACCTTAGCGTACAATACCCATCAGAACTTGCGATTAAAACCATAAAGACATTTGATGGAACTCTTATCAATTGTACTGAATACCCTAATTATGAGAGTTATGTGAAAGCTAATTTTGACGGAAAACGTAAGGCTCAATTCAATTCTCTCAAGCAACGTCTCGAGCATTGTTTCGACATAAGGCATGTTTTTTATTACGGAAAAATAAGTAGAAGAGAGTATGAGACATTGTTTGAACAATTCAAGAAGCTTTTAAAAATCAGGTTTCAACAAAAAGAGGTTCCCAATGATTCCTTAGCTCTTTGGAACAGCTATTATGAATCGGCCTACAACAAAATCCTTCAAAAAAAAGCATGCTTATCGGTAATATATCATGGAGACAAAGCCATTGCCCTTAGTTTAAATTTTATTCTCGACAGAGTAATTTTTGGTTTCATCAAAACCTACGATATTTCCTATTCCAAGTTTGGATTGGGTTTTACAGAAAACCTTAACATGATACAATGGGCTTTTGAAAATGGTTTTGAGGTCTTTGATTTCTTAAAGGGAGATGATGCCTACAAAAGTCGCTTTACCACTAACACCTATACTTTTGAAAAGCATCTGGTTTGCCCCAAAAAAGACTTCAAGGCTCGTGCTCTAACCACATTACTCTTCGTGGGTATGAATACATTTTACTTTATTTTCAATAAACTTAAATACATTGGATTGCATAAAATCTGGCGTTCAATTTACGGGGCGTATTATAGGGTAACGTCCCGTTCTACCATTGAGACCGATGAGTTAAGGATTGACTCATTAAATACAGAGGTTGACGACCTACAGGAACATCATCAGATTAATGTTGATGAGATTTTATCACCTATTTTGAGAAAATCGGTCTATGATTTTTGTTTTAAACATAAAGAGATCTTGAAAAATGTTCAGATTTTGAAATTGAAGCATAAACAGGATGAAATTCTTATACTTGGTGAATTTAACCAAGCAAGAATCAAAGTCTTATAACTGAATACTTTGTGACATCAATTTAGCAATGATGAAAAGCGTTAATTTTCTGGAAGAGCTTTTAGACTTCAGGCGTGAATCGGAACATTGCTTTACCATTTCTATAAATAATACGAAAGAGTCCATTTTTCAGCAAGAGGGAGAACCACCCGCCCGAACGACAAAGGCTGTGTCGATTTATCGTAACGTCCCAGATTATTTTGTCATTGATTTCTACAGAAACGGCTCTGGGTTTAAACAAAAAACCATTGCCACCTACAAGGGCTCCCTTATCTGTATTGAGGATTACGAAGATTTAGAGCATTTCTTAAAAACCAAACTTAGTCCAAAACGTATTTCCCGCTTAAGAACTTACAAACGAAGGTTGGAAAATACGTTTAATATTCGTTATGTCACTTATTTCGGTGGTATCGAAGACAATCAATATTCCGTGCTAATGCAGGCATTGAAGCGTATGATGGAAGTTCGGTTTATGGAAAAAGGAGCTACACACTTAGATTTGGCAAAGTGGCCCCATTACGAAAAAATTGGCAAAGAACTCATACTAAAAAAACAGGCTTGTCTTTTTGTTATATATGACGGCGATAAACCCATAAGTATCTCCTTTAATCCTGTGATGGATGCTTTCCTTTATGGGTATTTCCGTGGTTTCGATACAGATTATTCCAAGTTTTATCTAGGTTTTACTGACCTACTACAGCAGTTGGAGTGGTGCTTTGCGAATGAAATTCGATTTTTTGACCTACTCCGTGGGGATTTCGAGTATAAGTCGAGATTTGTTGATAAAAGCTATTTTTTCAGAACACATGTTGTATTCCCGTCCCATCACCTTACCTCTCAGTTGAATGCCTATCTATCTGTCGCTACGCTTTTTGTTACCTACGAACTTTACTATCCCATTACGGCCCGTATCAAGGGCTATTTCGGCTATCTAATCCGTTTGCTTTTTGGAAAGAGAGCACCAAAAAAAACAGAAACGACCTTTCATAGTATTGAAATGACCGTTGAAGATTTTAACTCTATGGAACAAGGGAATCTACATCGGATAAGTCTACAAAATCCTGAACTAAAATTTCTTGTAAGAGCCGCTTATAGCTTTTTGTACTCTCATACGGAGACAGTGGAGTCCCTTACGGTTTTTCAGCTAAAGGGAGCTCATAAGACATTCGTTTTTAAGGGCCAGAAAGCCGTCCAAAAAGTTATCTTTACGTAAAGAAACAGTAATTCTATTGAGATTATCCCCCCAAAAGTTCGTTTTCTTACGAGGATGGCTAGCACACTCAAGGCTACCTTTTCCCATAATTTCTGTTAAGGATAGTTTTCAACAGAAAAACCTGTATCAACGCAATGTTGATAACCATTCATTGCATCATAACAATGTAATGGCGATACAGGATGTTCCGGGATATTTGGATTTAAAATTCGAAGATAGTCCCAACAGCCTGGTGAAAAGAATAATTTCGCAGTCCACCTATGTTGTCCGGCTAGACACCTACAGTTCCATCAAAGAATATTTAAAACAAAACTTTGGCCCGAAAAGTCGTTCAGCCTTAAAACGTTATCAAAGACGTTTGGAGACTTGTTTCAATATCCACTATTCTTGCTATTTCGGTGATATAGAAAAAAAACATTTCGATAAGCTGATTCTTGCTCTGCGCGAATTGATGCAAAGACGTTTTCAAAGAAAAAAAGAGCGGAACTACGAGTTACAACATTTAAATGAAATCGCGAACGATGTATATCCTCTGATTCTACAAAAAAAGGCTTGTCTTTATGTAATATATGATGAAGAAACTCCAATCAGTATTCGAATCAACATGATGAAAGATGGCTTTGCTTATTATCTTTTAAGTGCTTACGACCCTGATTTTGATGCTTTTAGGTTAGGAAAAATTGATATGATTGTAAACATTAAGTGGTTATTGGAACAAAACTATCAAATTTATGACCTGCTGAAAGGATATGCCCATATCAAGGAACGATGGGCCGATGAATCCTATGATGTCTATCTTTATTTGACTTTGGAGAATGGTAATATATTTTCAAGGTTTGTTTTCTTCTTTCAAACACTTTTGTTGAAGTCATTTTATGTACTTGTTGATCTCGCAAAAAGATTGAAAATAGATGCATTGTTCAAACGGGCAAAAAGAAC
>NZ_JANQIH010000277.1 GCF_028282265.1 Allomuricauda sp. | reverse complement strand
ATGCAATATGTTGAAGCGGTAGATTTTATTACGGACATCAAGTCGGTCAAAAGTCTTTTTAAAATGCTTTCCACTACAGAGCAACTGGACTTCCTTGGTGAGCCTCTTAAAGGTCTTCAAATAATGGGAATGCTCGAGAGCAGAAATCTAGATTTTGACACCGTCATACTTACTTCGGTGAATGAAGGGATATTACCTACCGGCAAAACCAACAGTTCTTTCATCCCCTATGATGTTAAACGTGAATATGGATTACCCACTTACAAAGAAAAAGATGCCATATACACCTATCATTTCTATAGACTCATCCAGCGGGCTAAAAAGGTGCATTTGATTTACAACACCGAGCCCGATGTTTTGGAGGGTGGAGAAAAAAGCAGACTTATTTCGCAATTATTGACCGATGAAAAAGTAGCGCCCTATGTATTTCAAAACATAGCTTATCCTAAGCTTACCATATCAAAAGAAAGCCCCAAAAGTATCCTGAAAACTCCACTGCTACTTTCTGATATTCAAAGCTTTGCAGCCAAAGGGTTTTCACCGACATCTTTAACCAACTATATAAAAAACCCACTGGACTTTTATAAAAGAAGCATTTTAAAGCTTGAAGACCCCTTGGAAGTAAAAGAAAGTATTGCTCCCAATATCCTCGGCACCATACTCCACGACGCCCTTCATATTCTGTATTTACCCTTCGTTGGAAAAGTATTGACCAATAGTGACATCGAAACGTTAAAATCCAAAGTTGACGAAGTAGTATTGGAATTGTTTCATACACAATTACCTGGTGTAGACATCGCTAAAGGTAGATTTCTTCTGGTATTTCATGTCGTAAAAAAATACATCAACACTTTCTTGGCACTTGAAAAAGAGCAGCTAAAAGGGAATAGTATAAAAATAATTGCTCTGGAAGAACGATATGAGGTTGTTCTAAACCTACCCGAATTGGGCTTTCCCGTGAAAATCAAAGGTATTATAGACCGCATTGAAAAATACAATGGCACCACACGAGTAATTGACTATAAAACGGGAACAACCTCACTGAGCGATGTAAAGCTCAAAATACTCGAAGAGATTTTTACCAAAGAGAGCAAGGCAAAAGCTTTTCAATTACTGTGCTACAGCTACTTGCTGAACAAAAAACAAAAGCAAAAAACTATCTTATCAGGAATTTATGGTCTAAAGAACCTGAGCAACGGATTGTTGCCGTTTACTCATAACAATACGACACTGATAACCGAAGAGCTACTTGATGAATTTGAAATAGGATTGAAAAATCTTATTCTTGAAATTTGTAACCCAGAAGTGCCTTTCCTTGAAAAAACCGAATAATTATTTTAAATCAGGGCGAGTTGGCCTCATTTCAACTTTACTTGGCAATGTGCGGGGATGTATCTTCAAAAGGTCGACCACCAATTGACCGATATCCTCGGGCTGTATTTTCCAAGCATCTTTTTCAGAAGGTTCATTGTTGTTAAAATATGTGGCAACAGAACCCGGCATAATGGTCGTCACCTTAATATTGTACTTTCTTAAGTCAAGCATGGCCGCTTGGGTAAACCCTACCACTCCAAACTTAGTGGCATTATATCCCGCTCCGGTCGCAAAAAAATTGGTGCCCGCCAAACTAGCCAAAGTCATATAGTAGCCTTCGGATTTCTTTAAAGCCTCTACGGATGCTTTCAAAGTATTAAAAACCCCAGTCAAGTTTATATCTATCATCTGATGCCAACCTTCTTCTGACATTTCGTCGATAGGCGCAAAATTTCCAACCCCGGCATTGGCTAAAACAACATCCAGTTGTCCCCAAGTATCCAAAATCTTTTCTACGGCAGCTTGCTCATCCTTCATTTGGGTTACATCGGAACATATTCCCAATACCATTCCATCATTTTTCAAAGAAGCCACTGCCTGTGCAACACTTTTATCGCTTCTGCCGCTTATGGCCACCTTCATCCCTTGTTTTAAAAGACTTTGGGCAACCCCAAATCCTATTCCCTTGGTGCCGCCAGTGATATAGGCGACTTTTCCTTTTAAATCCATGCTGTAATTTTTAGGTCATAAAATTCGTGAAAAGAAAGATGCCAAAAACAAAAAACCATCCTAAAATCGGATGGTTATGTGGAGAATACCGGATTCGAACCGGTGGCCTCTTGCATGCCATGCAAGCGCTCTAGCCAACTGAGCTAATCCCCCGTATTAATATGTTTCTTTCTCCATCTTCTGCCTGCAGCAGATTTCAAATAGAGTTCCCTCTTTCTTGCTTCCGGTCTTGTGTCAAACTCTTCCACATGAACCACTTTCCATGGAGCATAGTTTTTTGTGCTCTTTGTGTTTCCCGAATTATGTCCTGAAATCCGCCTTTCGACATCCGAAGAAAGTCCGACATAAAACTTGGAAAACCTTTCACTATAAATTATGTAAACAAAGAACATTTAACTCTATTCCAACTGAGCCTGTCCGAACGGATGACTCCGTTCATCCGGGTGGGCTAATTCCCCAAAAAGGTAAGCGCAAAGGAAACACTTTTGAACAAAGTTTCAAAATTTGAAATCTTCGTTAGTCCTTTTTAACACTGAGTATCAAAACAGGAATAGGGACAAAAAACTCAGACTTTGGTATAGTATTCTTTTCCCATAACTTTTTAAAGAAGCCTCTTTTTCTGCGAAAAACACAAAGCAAATCTGGATTCATTTTTTGATAATGCTCCAAAACCCCTAAGTACGTATTGCCGTTCTCTGTAGTAATAAGTTGTTTGCTTAAGTCCAAAAGCGCTGTATTTACCTGAAGATCCTCTTCAGTGTAACCCGGTCTTTTCACCAACAACAAATTGATTTCTGAACGAAACTTATCCTTGATGGCAACCAATGGTTTCAACACCCTATTACGTTTTAAAATACCTGACCCAAAAGCGGTCATGATATTTGTAATAGGTTCAAATCCCATTCCCTTTGGAATAATAAGTGTGGGAATATTGGTTTGCTTCACGATTCTTCCTGTAGTATTGCCCAAATACAGTTCTTCCTTTATGTCATTACTTCGAGGGGCTATGATAATCAGGTCAATACCCAATTCTTTATCAATATCTTCCAAACCGTCAACAATATCCCCTTTGTACGTGGCGATTTTGATTTCAACATTATTGGTGTTGACTTTTTCTATGATCTCCTTGATATGTTCAACACTGCTTTTGACCACCTTTTCCTCAACATTCATAAGGTTGCCCGCAGTAGAAGAGACCGAAATAACATCCATAACAAAGACCTTTGCGCCAAAATTGGAAGCAAAGTCAATGGCATATTGAAGGGTGTCGACGGCATTTGGAGAAGTTCCAATGGGTACAAGTATGTTATTCATAATGTTGTGGTTGTTATTATAGTTTAAATTTACAACTTAATTAAAATGAATCCATGATAAGACCTGCAAAGATATCCGAAATTCCTGATATTCTTGCCATTACCAAGGCGTGTGCTGAAAAGATGAAAAACAATGGGATTTTTCAATGGAATGAACACTATCCCAGTAAAGAGGCGTTTATCCACGATGCAGAGCGTAACGAACTATATGTGAAAACACTTGAAGGTAAACCTATCGGTGCCATTGTAATTTCCACCCATATGGACGAGGAATACATTCCCATCCATTGGCTTACTTCAAATGGGAACAGCACTTACATTCACCGCGTGTGCGTTCATCCTGATTATCAAGGAAAAGGTTTTGCACAAGAAATGATGGATTTTGCCGAGGACTTTACCAAGAAGAATGGTTTTAACTCGGTACGGTTGGATACCTTTTCCCAAAACAAAAGAAACCAACAATTTTATGAGCAGCGTGGCTATCAAAAATTGGGTGATATCTTTTTCCCAAAGCAAAGTACCCATCCTTTTCATTGTTACGAACTTGTGCTGTAATCCAAAATTAAATTGAGGACTCCCGTCAACTTCCAAAGCATTAATCGGCTTGCCGTTCCTGCTACCATTTCCGGAATAGCGGAACCCTTGCTGTCAATAACCGATACCGCTATTGTGGGAAACATTCCCGTGGATGGATTGGAATCTTTGGCCGCAGCAGGCATTGTTGGCTCCTTCTTATCGATGCTGATCTGGGTTTTGGGACAAACCCGAAGCTCTATATCGGCCATTATTTCGCAGTATTTGGGAGCAGGAAAATTAAAGGAAGTACAAAACCTTCCCGCCCAAGCCATTTTCTTCAACATCTTGCTCAGCATTGTAATTTTGGTTTCCACCATTTTCATTATAGAAGAAATTTTCAGTCTTTTTGAAGCCAAGGGTCGAATTCTTGAGCTTTGTGTTTCTTATTATTCCATACGAGTCTGGGGTTTTCCTTTGACGCTTTTCACCTTCGCCCTGTTTGGAATATTCCGAGGGCTTCAAAATACTTTCTATCCCATGGTCATCGCACTGATAGGTGCTGTTCTTAATGTGATTCTCGATTTCGTCTTGGTCTATGGTATAGAAGGTTTTGTTCCCGCGCTTTATTTGGAGGGTGCTGCTTGGGCCAGTCTAATTTCCCAGGCCGTAATGGCGCTATTGGTCTTCATCCTTTTGCTAAAGAAGACGAACATTCGAATGAAATTGAGTTTTCCGCTCAACAAAGAACTAAAACGTCTCATTTTTATGAGCCTCAATCTGTTCGTTCGGGCATTGGCCCTCAATGCGGCTCTTATTATTGCCGTTCGCGAGGCCACAGCCTTGGGGGATAAATACATCGGCGCACATACCATTGCCATCAATCTGTGGTTGTTCGCCGCTTTTTTTATTGACGGATATGGGGCAGCAGGTAACAGTATGGGAGGTAAACTTTTGGGCGCCAAAGACTATAAAGGGCTCTGGAAACTGGCCAAGAAAACCATTCAATATGGCTTGGTGGTCAGCGCTGTGCTTATGCTGGTAGGAATCATTTTCTATAAGCCTATTGGTCAGATATTTTCAAATGAGAGTGAAGTATTGGCAACGTTTTACAGCATTTTCTTTATTATGATTCTAGGGCTTCCGATGAATACATTGGCCTTTGTTTTCGATGGGCTGTTCAAAGGTTTAGGTGAAATGAAATACCTCCGGAATGTGCTTCTATCTGCAACTTTTTTGGGATTCATCCCTTCGTTATATCTCGGGAAATTTCTGGGTTGGGGCTTCTATGCCATTTGGATTGCCTTTATCGTTTGGATGCTGATTCGTGGCTTGGCCTTGGTCTGGAAATTCAGGAGAAAGTTCAAGCCCTTGGTACAAAACACGTAATTTAGCCGAACCAATACAGTAAAAAATGTCTACAGACCGGGCCAATGGAAGCCTTTATACCAAAATCGAAAATCAAGTCGCCACAATAGAGTTCGGACATCCTGCGGGTAATTCCTTTGTTTCGGAACTATTGCAACGGCTTACAGATGAACTCCACAAATTGGCCAAGAATGAAGAAGTTTCGCTTATAGTGTTGAAGTCTGAAGGTGATAGGGCATTTTGTGCAGGTGCCTCCTTCGATGAATTGGTAGCCATTTCAAATCTGGAAGAAGGAAAAGCTTTTTTCAGTGGATTTGCCAATGTCATAAATGCCATGAGAAGTTGTGGTAAAATTATCTTCGGAAGGGTACAGGGTAAAGCGGTTGGCGGTGGAGTTGGTTTGGCAGCCGCATGCGATTACGTATACGCCACCGAGGCAGCTTCGGTAAAACTTTCTGAGGTTTCCATTGGTATTGCCCCTTTGGTGATAGCTCCTGCCGTGGAAAGAAAAATAGGCAAGGACGGTTTGGCCGAACTCTCACTTCATCCCACAGAATGGAAAAATGCCTATTGGGCCAAAGAAAAAGGGCTTTTTTCTAAAGTATTTGATTCCATCGCTGAAATGGACAAAGAACTTGAGTTCCATGTTCAAAAACTGGCTTCTTTTAATCCCGAGGCCTTGTCAGAAATGAAACGTGTCCTTTGGGAAGGAACAGAACATTGGGGTCAACTTCTCCTGGAAAGAGCAGCTGCCTCTGGAAATTTGGCGCTTTCTCCAAACACAAAACAGGCATTGGAAAAATTCAAAAAGTAGTTTATGGACATTCTTAATTTTCTGAATAGTGATCTCGTTTTGCCCATAGTGGCTTTTTTGGTCATTGTTGTTTACTTGGTCACCCGTATTCGAAATAGAAGAAGGTTCAAACGGTAACTACAAGAATAACTTTACACCTCGAACTTTGTATCTTTGAATCCGATGAAAAACCTTACCCTTCAAAAAGGAAAAAAGGTCTACTTCGCCAGCGACAACCATCTGGGCGCACCGACGCGTGCCGCCAGTTTGCCCAGAGAAAAGAAATTTGTGGCTTGGTTGGATTCCATCAAAGGTGACGCGGGAGCCATTTTTTTGATGGGCGATTTGTTTGATTTCTGGTTCGAATACAAGACGGTTGTTCCTAAAGGATTTACAAGAACCCTTGGAAAGTTGGCAGAAATCACCGATTCTGGAATTCCGATTTTTTATTTTGTAGGCAACCATGATCTTTGGATGAGCGGTTATTTTGAAGAGGAGCTGAATATTCCAGTATATCACAAACCGCAACAACTCCTTATCAATGGCACCTCATTTTTTATTGGGCACGGTGACGGTTTAGGCCCTGATGACAAAGGCTTCAAGCGGATGAAGAAAGTCTTTACAAATCGCCTCGCGCAATGGTTATTTCGATGGTTGCATCCCGATTTGGGAGTCCGTTTAGCGCAACACCTATCTGTAAACAATCGAATCATTTCTGGTGAAGCCGATGCCAAGTTTTTGGGAGAAGATAAAGAGTGGTTGGTCTTATACGCAAAACGAAAATTGGAACAACAGCACTACGACCATTTTATTTTTGGACATCGACACCTTCCTTTGGAAATCAAACTAAATGAAAAATCCACCTATACCAACCTTGGGGATTGGATCTCTTATTTTACCTATGCCGTTTTTGACGGGGAGAAATTGACTTTGGAAAAATATGAATCTTGATTTCCCTTAATCTTTTCTAAATAAGATGCTAAGCATCGATTAATCACATTCTTGTTCTAAATAAAAATTATAACATTCCCCTGCAATTAAATTATCTCCTAAAATAATCTCTTTGTTTTCGCTACGATGTATACAGAAGGATTCAATAATACAAGTAGCAAGATTAAAATTACTTCTTACAATAATATCTCCTCCAATCGAATTTAGTTTGTCTAATCCACTAAGCTCAGTTATGGTAGCATTCGATGTGATTATTAAATCACCTCCGATTGAAACCAGATTAGGAATATCTACTGATTCCAAGGCCAAATTACGGTCAATTATTAAGCTACCTTCAATAGAAGTAAGACTTGAAAGGCCATCTAATTTTGCAAGTTCATCCGTATTAAAAATTTTTAGGTCTCCATCAATAGTTTCCACTTTATTAAGAAAATTCAAGTCTCTCAATACTATGTTATTGTCAAACGGACTGTCATCTCGAATGGTTAAATTACCATTTATGCTCGTGCAACTAGTATAAAAGGTTTCATACTCTGTTTTACCCGGCACACCACCAACGTAAAAGTCATCATCTGGACAATCACTTAATTGAGAAGGATCAAATTCAATTTCCGGTATAGTCGTTTCTTTACAAGATACTATTAGAACAATACTTAAAAGTACCAAAGCAAGTTTAGTAACATGTCTCATTATCATAAATATGCTTTCTATAAAACTAAGCATTATTCTGCTCCTCCACATCCTTTGACAAGTCCAACCTTCTGAAGCTAGGGGATACTAAGCCTGTTATCCCTGTGGTCAATAAAGTCATACAACCCCCAAAAACCACTGCGGGAACCGTTCCTAAAAGTTTAGCTGCAAGGCCACTTTCAAAAGCGCCTAATTCATTAGAGGAACCTACAAAGATGGAATTCACAGAGGCAACCCGACCTCTCATATTATCTGGAGTTTTCAATTGAAGAATAGTTTGACGGATAATCATGGAAACACCATCCACGGCGCCGCTTAAGAACAATGCAGCAACAGATATCCAGAATATTTCCGATATCCCAAAAATGATGATACAGATTCCGAATCCAAAAACCGCCCATAACAGTTTTTTGCCCGCATTCCTATGCAAAGGAAATCGAGTAGAACCCAGCATGGTAATGGAAGCTCCCACGGCTGGTGCCGCTCTCAAAATTCCAAATCCTTCAGACCCAACATGAAGTATATCTTGGGCGTAAATAGGTAACAGCGCCACTGCTCCGCCAAACAAAACAGCTATCATATCTAAAGTAAGTGCACCGAAAATGGCCGTGCTACTGAACACGAACTTTAAACCATCCTTCAAGCTTTGAAAAATCGGTTCTCCAATTTTTGGATTCAAAATGGGCTTTTGAGGAATTCGGAACAAGAACAACAAGGCCAGCAACGAGAATCCAAAAATCACACACATAGACCAATGAACGCCAATCCAACTGATGGAAAACCCTGCAAGGGCCGGTCCTAGAACCGATGCCAACTGCCATGTGGAACTACTCCAAGTGGCCGCATTGGGATAAATCTTTTTGGGGACAATCAAGGCAATCAGTGAAAAAATAGTGGGGCCAATGAAAGCCCTAACCAGACCACCAACAAAAACCAAAGCGTAGATGATGTACAGAATGGTTCTTGAGGAAAGATCCTTCTTCAAGTCAGGGTCACTTATCAAAAAGAGTCCCAAACTTACTAAAGAGAAGCCCAGTATGCATTTGACCAGTAGGTTTCTTTTCTCTTTTTGGTCCACGACATGGCCCGCGAAAAGTGCCATGGAGACCGCTGGAATTACTTCCATAAGTCCGATGATACCCAGTGATAACGGATCTTTTGTTAACGAATAGACCTGCCACTCGATAACGATAAATTGCATGGACCACGCAAAGACCATGGCAAAACGTACCAGCAAAAAAATGTTGAATTCTTTGTATCGTAGTGCTGCGTAGGGATCCATACTATTTATCGAATATCCCTAAGTTTTAGTTGAAGGCTCACATTTCCGTTCCATTCATTTTCATCCAAGGAAAAAACTGTATCAAAACGATTTTTATTCTTAATCCCTTGAAGTTTATCCCCTAAATTAAACCCAATGGCATTTAAGGGTGTAGAGCCTTTTTGGGTCAATGTCAATTTCAGATGTTTTCCATCTTCCCCAACACCTCTTCCATATCCTGTATCCTGCACATTTTCTGTCATAAAGACAGGGGTCATATTTCCGGGTCCAAAGGGTGCAAACTGTTTTAAAATACGATAAAGCTTGGGAGTAATCTTATTCAATTCAATTTGTGCGTCTATCATTTGTTCGGGCTCCAAAAGACGGGGATCAATGGTTTCTGAAACCACCTTTTCAAACTGGGCTTTAAACGCTTCATATTGTTCTTCAAAAAGTGTGAGTCCCGCAGCATACTTATGCCCACCGAACTGTTCCAAGCAGTCAGAACATCCTTCAAGGGCATGGTACACATCGAACCCTTTTACCGAACGGGCAGATGCAGCCAACTTTTCGCCACTCTTGGTAAAAACCAAAGTTGGACGATAATAGGTTTCTGTTAGTCGAGAAGCCACAATACCAATAACACCTTTATGCCAATTTTCATCATAGACCACTGACGTGAAGCGATCTTCTTCCTGGTTCTCCTTAATTTGCGATAAAGCTTCTGCCGTAATTTCTTGGTCTAAATTTCTTCGGTCGGCATTGAATTGCTCTATCTCTTTTGAGTAGGCCCTGGCTTTTTCCAAGTCGGTTTCCAAAAGTAGTTGAACGGCATATTCCCCATGTTTCATCCTCCCTGCTGCATTAATTCTGGGAGCAATGATAAAGACCACATCGGTAATGGTCAGCGTTTTCTTCTTCAGTTGTTCGATAATAGCCTTAAACCCAGTTCTTGGATTGGAGTTAATGACTTGCAAGCCGTGATACGCCAAAACCCGGTTCTCTCCCGTCATGGGAACAATATCAGCTCCGATTGCGGTGGCGACCAAATCCAAATACGGGACCAAATCTTGAGTTGTTTTTCCCTGATTCACCGATAGGGCTTGAATCAATTTAAACCCTACCCCACAGCCGCAAAGCTCTTGGTAGGGATAATCACAATCCTCTCTTTTCGGGTCGAGAATGGCAACCGCTTCCGGTAAGGTCTCGCCTGGTCGGTGGTGGTCGCAAATAATAAAGTCAATCCCCTTTTCTTTGGCATAGGTGACTTGATCAATGGCCTTTATACCACAATCCAAGGCGATAATCAATGAAAAATCATTGTCCGATGCAAAATCAATCCCCTGAAGAGAAACTCCATAACCTTCGGTATATCTATCGGGAATATATGTCGCCACTTGGGAATAAGTCTCCTGAAGAAAAGCCGATAGAAGCGCCACTGAGGTAGTACCATCCACATCGTAGTCCCCGAATACCAAAATGTTTTCATTATTTGCAATGGCTGTTTCAATTCGCTTCACAGCCTTGTCCATATCCTTCATTAAAAAAGGGTCATGAAGGTCATCCAGTTGGGGACGAAAGAATTTTTTTGCTTCTTCATAACTGGTAATATTGCGTTGTAATAGGAGATGGGCAATCAGAGAATCTACTTTCAGTTCATTGGAAAGCTTTTGGATATCTTCTGATTTTGGATGTGGTTTTAAGGTCCAGCGCATCGATAAGATTTTGGTAATAGAAATTCAATAACGTCAGTTCGAGTGTTCCGAAAAACTTTCGGAATGTATCGAGAACAAGTTATTGAAATTTCTTTTTTGAAAGATATGGGAGTAAGTTATACTCACTCCGAATCAAAACCTCTTTTTTTACCTTTGACCATTTTTTCACTTGCTTTTCCCTTTCTATTGCCATATTAATGTCGGTAAAAGTAGAATAAAATACCAAGTGCACGGGCCTGCGGTTAAAGGTATAGCTGCTTTTATGAATTCCATTTTGGTGCTCCTTCAGTCGTTTTTTAATGTCTGTTGTGACACCCGTATAATAGCTGCCATCGGAACACTTCAAAATATAAACGTAGGATAGTAACATTTAGGGCTTTGCACTTCTCGATACAATTTCGAAAATCGAAATCACTCGAAGTGACGAATCTACTTGCTGTGAAAAAACGTCTTAATCTCCAACTCGGCAAACCTGCGGAACATTTCCATTACACCACAGTATTTTTCAACACTTAGGTCCACAGCTTTTTGAAGCTTATCTTCTTTTAAATTTGATCCGTAAAAATGGTATTCGATAACAACCGAATCGTAATATTTGGGATGTTCATCGGTTAAGTTTGCTATGGTTTCAATACGAAAGTCATCTACATCAAGCTTCATTTTTTTTATCAGCGAAGCCACGTCGAGCCCCGAACAACCGGCCAACGAGGAAAGCATTAGGGCTTTAGGACGCAGACCCGCTCCTTCCCCCCCATCATCCGGTGAAGCGTCAATTTTCAAATTAAGTCCGGATGGATTGTTGCTTTCAAAGGCCATTCCCCCAACCCATTTGGTGGTAATATGATTTGTCATACAATCAAATTTTTGTTTCTTGTAGCCTTCAAAAATACGATTAAAAACTGCACCTATGGCCTTAGTAAATCCCCTTGACCCCAACCACGACCCAGAAACCAAAAAGTTGGCGGAATTCTTTAATGAAACCTTGGGATTTTGTCCCAATTCGGTTTTGACCATGCAGCACAGGCCTGCCATTTCAAAGGCTTTCATCAACCTAAATAAAGCCGTTATGGCCAACGAGGGCAGGGTTACCTCGGCCTTAAAAAGAATGATTGCCTGGGTAAGTAGCAATGCTACCGGATGTCGCTATTGTCAGGCCCATGCCATACGAGCGGCGGAACGTTATGGTGCAGAACAGGAACAACTGGACAATATTTGGGAATATAGAACCCACCCCGCTTTCTCAGAAGCAGAACGCGCCGCTTTGGACTTTTCCTTAGCAGCTTCACAAGTACCTAATGCCGTCAATGCTGAAATCAAGGAGCGTCTTTATCAGCATTGGAATGAGGGTGAGATTGTTGAGATGTTGGGCGTTATTTCACTTTTCGGCTATTTGAACCGATGGAACGACTCCATGGGCACTTCCATTGAAGAGGGTGCTGTGGAAAGTGCCGACCAATATCTTGGAAAGCACGGTTGGGAAAAAGGAAAGCACGACGGGTCTAGATACTAGACATTAGAATTGAGATAAAAGAGCGCTTCGCTTTTAGATTTTTGCGAATACGTCTGTTCGAGTGTTTCCGGAGTGCTTGTGCAGAAGAAATGTATCTAGAACTTCATTTTCACACGAATTTCACCAATGCGCACGTATGTCTGATGTCTGATGTCTGATGTCTGATGTCTGATGTCTGATGTCTGATGTCTGATGTCTGAAGATATAATTTCTTGACTTGAATCAAGTTTTAAATTATAATCCTGACTGAACTTTGCTGTAATCAAAAAACGAACAGTTATGGCAAGCTTAATCTTAACTTCTGAAAATCAAATTCAGCGATTGAATAGTATCCTCACCAAGGTTGAGGCCCTTTCAAAATTGGATGCCCAACAACTTACCAAGGCGCCAAAACCAAAATCATGGAATATTGTTGAAGTGATTGAGCACCTCAACATGGCTTATCGCGTTTATGTGCCTAAAATTGATAATGCTCTTTCCCAATCGCCAGATACAAATAAAGAATCTGAAGGGTTTAAAGCCCGGGGGTGGCAAAAATTTATGATGGAAGGGCAACGCCCAAAGAATGGCAAGCGTAAATGGAAAATGAAGACCCTAAAACGTTTTACACCCTTATTGGATGCCGAGGATTTGACCCAAGAAAAAATTGATGCTGTGTTTGCCGACTTTTTTGAACTGCACAATCATTTAAAGCAAGCTATTTTAAGTGGCCGTAGTAAAGAGATGTCTAAGAAAAAAATCTCATCTGCCATTGGCCCTATTGTAAATTTTTATTTACCCGAAGCTTTTGAGTTTTTACTCTGCCACATGGAACGGCATATGGTACAGATTGATGAGATTTTGG